>CAYQDH010000004.1:0-33296 GCA_964416075.1 uncultured Anaerolineales bacterium
CGCGGACGAGCTCCGCCAGGCGGGAATCAACTGTGTGGATGTGCCACAGACCCGGCAAACACGCGGCGTCAAAGATACCCTCTTACAGCAGCTAGCCCAGGACCGGCGCCTAATGCTCTATGATGACGCGGAGCTTCGCACCATGGCCAGCGGAGCCACGGCGCACGAGCTGGGCGACGGTAAGATATTCCTAAAGAAAGCCAGCGGGCGGAGCCAGATAGACCTACTTGTCGCCCTATCGAATTGCGCGAGCGATGCAAACCATCGCCATCGCGGGATATTTCTACGCTGACATGAACATTACCTGTCATCTGTGTAGCCCTGCTACCTCCACAGGGCAGCGACCCGGCTGGGAATCGGCCCAGCCGGTGGGCAAGGCGGGGCAGGCGCGAAAGGGGTATATTTGGGCAAGCATAAGAAGATAAGCAAGGCGCGGGCGTACGAGTTGAAACTTTACCTATTACGTGGAAAGGAATTGAAACGACATGCCAGATTACGAGACAGCAAGACTAGAAATCCAGGGGGCAGATATGATGCCGTGGGAAAAGCGCGAGGAATTGGACCGCTTGGAGCGGGATCGCGTGAACAACGGGTTTTACAAAGACGCGATGCTAGAGCTGATGCGCCGGGCGTACCCAGACCACAGAGTCGACGCCATGAACCTGCTTAATCAATTGCTTGTCCAGTTGCCAGACGTGGTACAGCGGGCGGAGCAATACCGGACCCGTCTGGTACAGGAGGGCTGGATTGACAGCACCGACGCCAAACGGGTTAACCTTGTGCCGCCTCTCACCGAGGACCAACTAAAGCGGATGCGAGAGGCCGAGGCCGAACGGGTCAAACTCCAGGACATGATAGACGCTATCCTGGCACGCGTGGCCCTGGCCGATAGGGACTATGCCCGTTCGCTGTATGGTTCTGTGTCCGGCGAACACCGAACACCGGACAAAATTCATCGGTGGGAACAGATGCTGAAAGAGCGGAGGCTATTGTCCAGCCTGGCTAACAAGGTAGTCGATGCCCTGGAGCGCAAGTAACATGGAAATCAAGACAGGAACCGGCGCCGTCGCCCTGGCTGGCAATGGCCACGGCGGGCGCATGTTTTACGGGTATGCTAGAACGTCGATGCTGTGCAGGATTCCATAGCCAAGGGCGCCTACAAGCAATCAATTTTGACCCGCCCGCGATGCCCGCTCCTGTGGAGCCACCAGACCAGTGAGGTTATCGGCATTTGCGACGTGTTATCAGAGGATGATTACGGGCTGGCCGTTCGTGGGCGCATCCTGGAAACCACAAAAGGACTGGACACAATCAAGCTGCTCGAGGGCGGCGCCGTGGATGGGCTATCCATCGGCTACAATCCCGTCAAGACCTCCAGGTTGCCCGGCGGTATAAGACGTTTGGACGTTATTGACCTCCGAGAAATTTCTGTGGTAGCACTACCTGCCGACTCGTACGCTCGCATAAGCCTAACGGAGCAACAGCAAAAGCACCTCAAAGACCT
This sequence comes from uncultured Anaerolineales bacterium, assembly GCA_964416075.1. Classification (GTDB taxonomy): domain Bacteria; phylum Chloroflexota; class Anaerolineae; order UBA1429; family UBA1429; genus CAYQDH01. The sequence goes on from CAYQDH010000004.1 coordinate 1,505, forward strand.
GCTAGAGGTAGAGTTTGCCCTGCAATGCATGGCAGAGGGCGTGAAAATGCACCCACGGCAACTGCCAGAGGCAATAGAGGCCATGCTGAGGGAGAATGAGCGGCTAGAGTTTGGCGGTTTGACGCGGGCAGAATCAGAGGCCAAATTGCGGGCAGAGTTGCGGGCGGAGCTGAAGCGGTGACGGTACCCCAAAATAGGACCAAAATGCTCTTGTTTCTGAGCGCCCGGCAAGTGACCGGAGTTTGCCAAAGTGCTTGACTCCGCCCTGGCATATGGTATAATGGGGCTGTAGAAATGTTGCTCCCCGCGACGTTGCAAGCGTCCGGGGAGCTGGCCCAGGTGATTACGCACCCAGGCGGATGTAATTGTAACACAAAACCCGCTTTCAGGTGAACACCTGGGGAGCGGGTTTTTTCGTGTCCGGGGAGTGAAAGCCTTATGTTGCAAGGCCATTTCCCAGGATGTACCACAACTGCTAGTGGTATGCGAGTCAGAGAGTCACGATGTGTAGGACGATGAGCCGTGCGCGACTCGAACGCGCGACAACCTGCTTAAAAGGCAGGGGCTCTGCCGACTGAGCTAACGGCTCCTAACAGAGTAATTATACCAGAGCGGATACACAGCGCCAAAAGAGCTCAGCTTGTGCCGGGCCAAAGCTGGCTCAGGAGATCGGGCGCCACCTCTGCCACCAGGCTGCGTTCCAGGCCATTGGCCTGAGCGATGCGCGCATAGATGCCGGCGCTGCGGGTCAGTTGGCGTTCCTGGGTCTGGGGGTCCAGGCTGATCAGGCCAAAGCGCGCGCTCCAGCCTGCGGCCCACTCGAAATTGTCCACCAGAGACCAGAAGTAGGCCCCTTTGACGGGCACGCCCTCGCGCAGGGCGCGATGCATGGCTGCCACGTGCTCGATGATAAAGCGAGGGCGCTGGCGGTCCTCGTTGTCGGGCAGGCCAAACTCGGTGACATAGACGGGCACTCCCTCGTGGCCCATGCGCAGCAGTGAGCGATAGAGCCCCTCGGGATAAATCTCCCCCCAGCCATCCATGCTGTAGGGGCCATCGGGGTTGGCAAAGCGCCGCATAAAGAGATCCTTTGGGCGGCGGAGGTCCAGGGCCACCATATCGCGCGAATAGTAATTCAGCCCCACGAAATCGAGCACCTTTTCGCCCGAGCGCCATCGCCCATCCAAAGCCCAGCCGAAGGGGAACAAGAACGTACCATCGCGGAAGGCGTCCAGCTCACACTGGTTAAAGACATAGTCCGTGAGGGCGGCTGCGGCACGGTCAGGCCAGCGGCCGCTGGCTGGGTCGAACAGGCGCAAGTGGGTCGCATAGCCCACCATGGCATCGGCGCGGCGCCAATGGATCGCCTCATAGGCCGAGGCGTGCGCCTGGGCTTGGTTGCGCACCACATGCCGCAGCGCTGAAAGGCCCCCACGCCCCGGCGGCCAGAGACCAAAGAGATAGCCGTAGACCGCATAGACCAAGGGTTCGTTGATGGTGCACCACAAGTTGCACAGGTCCCCAAAGGCATCATAGCAGAGTTCCACATAGCGAGTGAACCAGCCTACACTGGCCTCGTTCTCCCAACCGCCCAGGTCGGCAGCCCACAAGGGCAGCGTAAAGTGATGTAGGGTAACCATGGGTGTCATGCCCTGGTCGCGCAGGAAGCCCAGGATCTGGCGGTAGCGGTCCACAGCGACCTGGCTCCAGGCGCCCTGCTCCGGCTCCAGGCGACTCCACTCCAGCGACAGACGGTGGGTGTTCTGGCCCAGTTGCGCGGCCACGGCCAGGTCCTGTTCTGCGCGGCCGGCGCCCCCCTCATCTAGCGACCCTCCCTCATCGGAGCCCCACCAATCGCTGGCCAGCCCGCTACGAGTGCCGTCCTGGATGTGTCCTTTGCCCTGCTCCCAGACATGCCAGTCGTTTCGGGTATTGCCGCCCTCCACCTGGTGCGAGGCGGTGGCGGTGCCCCATAGGAACCCGTCGGGGAAGGCCAGTATGTCGTTTGTGTCTGTCATGCTAGCATCCAGCGCTCTCAGGGGTACATTCTCCCCAAGGTGCGGGGGAAGGCAATGGTTTGGCGGATGTGCTGCAGGCCGCAGATCCAGGTGACGGTGCGCTCTATGCCCAACCCGAAACCAGAGTGCGGCACTGCACCATAGCGGCGCAGGTCCAAGTACCACTCGAAAGCCTCGCGGGGCAGGTTGTGCTCCACAATGCGCTGCTCCAGAAAGTCGAGCCGGGCCGTGCGTTGGCCGCCGCCAATGATCTCACCGTAGCCTTCCGGCGCCAGCAGGTCCACGGAGAGGGAAAGCTCGGGATGCTCGGCATCGACCTCCATGTAGAAGGCTTTGGCTTGGGCGGGGTAGCGATGCACAAAGATGGGCCGGTCGACCGTGGAGGCCAGGATCGTCTCGTGGGGCGCGCCGAAATCCTCACCCCAGGGCAATTCTTCCCCCGCCTTTTTCAGCACTTCCAGCGCATCGTTGTACGAGATGCGCGGAAACGGCGGATGGATGCTCTGCAGGGCCGTCGTATCGCGCTCCAAGATTTTGAGCTCCTCGGCCCGTTCCTCCAGGGCGCGCTGCACGATATAGGAGACAAACTGCTCCTCGACGCGCATGCACTCGTCCAGGTCGGCATAGGCCATCTCTGGCTCCACCATCCAGAATTCGATGAGGTGGCGGCGGGTCTTGCTCTTTTCGGCGCGGAACGTGGGACCAAAGCAATAGACGCGTCCAAAGGCTGCGATAGTGGCCTCGTTGTAGAGCTGGCCACTCTGGGCCAGGTAAGCTTTTTCGCCGAAATATTCCGTCTCAAAGAGGTTGGTGGTACCTTCGCACGCGGCGGGAGTGAGGATGGGCGTATCGACCAGTAAAAAGCCGTTGTTGTCCAACCAGTCGCGGATGGCGCTAATCACGGTGGCGCGCACACGCAGGATGGCCCACTGCTGCGAAGAGCGTAGCCACAGGTGCCGATTGTCCATCAAAAAGTCGATGCCGTGTTCCTTGGGGGTGATCGGGTAATCCTGCGCCAATTGCACCAACTGCACATCGGTTAGAGACATCTCGTAGCCACCGGGGGCGCGGCTATCAGCGCGCACGATGCCGGTGACGATGAGCGAGGATTCCTGAGTCACCTCGCGCGCCACGGCAAAAGCTTGCGCGTTGAGCTCCTTCTCGAATGCGACCGCCTGGATAGTCCCCGTGCCATCGCGCACCAGCAAAAACTGTAAGCGCCCTTTGTCACGCTTGTTATAGAGCCATCCCCTTAGGGTGATCTCTTGCCCTACATACTGGGCGATATCCCGAATGTAAACGTGTTCGGCCACGTAACAGCCTCCTTAGTGTCGTGCTTTTGCTAATCGTACTCGCATTATGCAACCTGTACAAATGGTGTGGGTTATACTGGACACGCTGGGCCTGGGGTGAGGAAGCGAGCCTTGCTAGCCGGAGGTATGGCCCACGAGCTTGCGCAGGCGCCGGCCAATGCGTCGCAAGGAGACGACCTGCTCCATCACCTCTTGCTCCTCGGCATCAAAGACACGGAGCACGAGCAACCCCGCGCCATAAAGCACCAGGCCGGCCGGAAGTGTAAGCAGGAGGTAGCGATGGGGTAGCAGGGCCAAGAGCAAGGCCATTGGGATAGCGCTGGCCACCTGCTTCCAGGACAGTTGCACCCATGGCAAGGGGCCCAGGTGCTTGCGGATGCCCACGTAAAAGGGGATGAGCAGCGCTATCTCGGAGAGGATGGCCACATAGGCCGCGGCCATATAACCCAAGCGGGTGATTCCGATCAAGTTGGCCAGCACGTTGAACCCTAGGCCGATGGCAAAGGCCCGGGTAAGGAAACGTTGCTGGTCCAGGGCGATGAGTACATACTGGGTGACCGAATTGATAAAGCCAAAGGGCATGTACCAGATCATCACCTGCAGGATATTGGCGGCGTAGGGCAGGTATTGCGAGCCTCCCAGCACGGTGATCATCTCCTGCGACAGGCCCCAGCCCAGGAGCGCTCCTGGCATGGCCACGATCAGCAGCAGCTTGATGGAGAGGCGATGCGCGCGCAAGAGCGAGCTCTTGGCTGTGGCGGCATAGCGCGAGAGCAGCGGAAAGATAGCGATGGTGAAATAGGCCGGGATGATGCCGATAGCGTCGATGTACTTGTAGGCTGTGCTATACCAGCCCACTACGCGCGCATCCTTGATCAGCCAATCGAGCAGGAGCACGGCAACTTTGAAAAAGAGGGTGGCTAGCAACTGGTTGATCATCAAGGGATAGGCGCTGCGCAGCATCTGCCGCTGGAAAGGTACATCGATCGTCCAGCGGGGACGGAAGAGCTGTGTGCGCAGCAGATAGCCCAGCACCAGCATCGTGGCCACGTTGACGATGATGGACACGATCGCCAGGCTGACATAGCCGCCCCATACAACCAGTGCCACTGTACTCAGGATCACCCGCAACAGGGTGGTCAAGGTGGTCACCGATGCGGGTATCTCCATGCGCTCGTAAGCATTAAAGACCGCTGAATAGCCGGCCGAGATATTGCTGGGGATCAGCGCTACACCAAAGAGGGCGATGGCCGCCACTGTATTCGGTTGTAGCGGAGTGGTCAGGTTGCGCAACCAGAAGAAAACAGCCAGGAGGGGTACCGAGGCTGACCACAGTCCCAGACGCAGCAGGTTGGTGTTGGCCAGGTAGCGGTTGGCGTGGGCGTGGTCCTTGGCCACCTCACGCGTGAGATAAGTGTTGAGGCCAAAGTTGGTGAAAATGTCGAACCAGCTGATGATCACTACGGCCAGGTAAAACTCGCCCGCGTTGGCGGGGCCCAGGATGCGCAGCATCAGCATGGCAAAGACCATGTCCATGCCCTTGTTTACCAGGGAGAGGACGATGGGGGCCACGGTATTCTTGGTCACACGCTTCACGGTATCCTCGGTCCTGGGCTCGCGGTAGAACTTGGCCCAGGCCCACGCTCCGGCGGCCAGCAGGACCATGATCGCAGCGAGGAAACTGATGTACAGGCCGTATTTGACCACGTTGGGCGAGTACTTGAAGCGCACCACGTGGCGTCCCGCGGGGATCTCCACCGCGCGAAAGTTGCCGTCGGCGCGGTAGATGTGCAACGCCTGCTCTTGCAACTGAGGATCAGTGCTCGCCTCGTAGGGCCGCATAAAGGCTAGCCAGCCATCGGAGTAGCTGTCCCCCAGAACAAGGAAAGCCGGGATAGGTGTATCGACCGTGATCGTCACTTCGTTGATCTTGTAGTCGATCTCTTCCACCTGCTGGTTCCAGCCAGTGGGAATACTGGCGGCGGGCTGCAGCGATGGGGGCTCTTCCAGGATCACCATCTGCCAGGGCTCGAGGTTGCGCAGCGCTTCCTGGCGTGGCGACGCATCGGGGATCACGGTGGCACGGGGGACCAGAAAAGCGCGCGGCAGCGCCTCGTCGTTGCGATAGATGCGCATCTCTGCGTCGTAGACCAGGGTATAACCGCGGGCGCTGATGGTATGCTCCCCGGTGGTTACGACATACTTGACATTCAGCAGGTCCAGAAGGGGCGAATCGAGGGATGCGGCGTGTTTGTTGATGATAGGCGCGATGCGGTTGTAGGGCAGCTCGCCTTGTTCCTGGATCAGGCGCATATAGTCGGCATATTGGCGGGGAATGATCGAATCATAACCCCGCACATCCTCGATGTCGTAGAACATGGGGGTGTTAGCGTTGAGCGTCTTCTCGTCGCCCCCCACATAACTGGTGATGCGGTAAAGGCTCGAATCTCCCTTGAGCCAATCGATGGCCGGCGTGCGATAGGCTACCAGCGCCGGGTCGACGGAAGGAAAAAAATCTCGCCCAATGACAAACAACTCCGCTAGCAGGAGACCCAAAGCCAAGAGTGCCCAGGGCTTTGCGCGTCGAAAGTGAGTGCGCGCTACCAGAAGCAGGCCGCTCCCGGCCAGAGCCAGGCCAAAGATGAGCAGGTTACGGAACTGATATGAGTAGAACATCCGCCCATCAGCAAAGGCTTGCGGGGCCAGGGCCAGCTCCTGCATCACGCGCCCTGCCAGAGAGGCTACACGCTCCTTAACAAGCAGGCTGGCGGCTAACATGGCCAGTAAGCCCAGCCCACTCGCCAGGGTCAGCCAGGGAACAAGCCGGGCGAGACGATCTAGGAAGTAAGCCAGAGGATGGGCAGAACGTGGTATGGATACCGCGTCTACACCGCCCACAGCGCGGTCCGCCGGTTCGCTCGACACATCTCCTCTACTCCGAGTGGCGGCATCCCATATCGCCTGCAACCCCATCCCCGCGAGGATGGCCACGCTCAAAGTATAGGGATAGATCCAGCGAAAAGGAGAGTGAACCTGGTTCAGGCCCGGGAGTTTAAAGATGACAAGATAGAGGGGCGAGCCAAAGACAAAGGCCAGCGAAACCAGGGCCAGAACAGCGAAAAAAGCCAGGTGCTGGCCACGCCGGCGCAAAACGGCCACTAGCCCCAGGAGCACCGGCAGCACGCCCATGTAGCCAGCCCCCTCGACGTAATTCTTGATCCCCCAGTAGATAGTATCCACCGGTTGTCCCAGGGCATTGACGGTAACGGGCACCTGGCGCCAGAGAAAGAGATCAAAGTAGGTATGATGAGTGGGGTTACCGTAAAAATCAGGAACGAGCAGGGCGATGACACGCCGCAGCGGATAGGCCCACCCGAGCACCTCGCGAAAACTGGCGCTCCCCTGGCGAAAGTTGTAGCGCACCAGATCCAAAAGGGGCAGCCACTGCGCGGTGCCCAACCCCAAACCCAACAGGCCCATGGTCGCCAGTAGCGTCACCGTCTGCACGGTGGCCTTAAGACCGCGGGCTCGCCAGAGCGCGACGATCCGCCACAGAACAAAGGCGACGCTAACCAACCCTACATAATAGTACATCTCGGGGTGGCCTGCCAGGGTGACCATCCCTAGGGCCAGGGTACCTACTAGGAGATTGGGGATCTGGCGAATGGGGGCGGCCCCCTCCCGTTCGGCTCGCCGTATGACACGCTCGATGATGGCCAAGATGAGGGGCAGCCAGACAATAGCGGCCATGATCATAGGGAAGACGTTGTGGGTGACCACAAAGCCGCTGAACATGAAAGTGGCGCCCGCCAACATCGCGGCAGCCCGGCGCAGTCCCAAAGTGCGAGCCAGGACGTAGGTCCACGTGCCTGCCAGAAACAGGTGCAGTGCGGCGAACCATCCGAAGGCTAGCGGGATGGGCAAGACGTAGAAAAGCGCGCTCAGGGGATAAAGAGCCGAATGTTGCCCCGCGGCCCAAAAGGGCACCCCGGCAAAGACGTAGGGGTTCCACAGCGGCAGCTCCCTGGAGCGTAGGGCATTGGCGATGAAGCGCTTCCAGGCATAGTTCTCCAAGTACAGGTCGCTGACCAAGCCATTGTGTGGCACTGACACACCGGCCTGCGCGGCATAGCTTTGCCAGGGCTGCCAGGCAAAGACGCTGTCGGCGGGGAGCATGGTCTTACCGCCCAAGGTGACAGGTCCAAAGAAGGCCAGCGCCAGTGTCAGATAAGTGAGAATAATTAGAAGGTCAGCTCGCCGACCCCCGTCGCGCACGCACGCCCCCGATCGTTGCAGTGTGGGTGCAGCACCGGGCGCCCTGCGCGGGATGCCCGGTCACGCGGTGATTATACACGCTTTGGAGCAAAGGCAGAATTGGTGTTCTCATCATTTGACGCCGTGTTCCGGCTTGGGCTACACTGGATTCGAGACGAGAACCAGCCATATGGAGGGCGTGTGTACCCACAGAATCAGGAGCTGGCGCAGATGTTCGAGGAGATAGGGAACTTGCTACTCTACCGAGGAGAGAATCGTTTCGCCGCGCTCTCTTACCTGCGGTATGCCCGGCTATTGCGCGAGCTCGAGGAGCCGATCGCTGAGGTGGCGCGGCGGGGCGGCCTCGAGGCGCTCCCCGGCGTGGGAGAGGCGATCGCTACCAAGACGCGCGATTACCTGTCCGGCGGTACCTTCCCTCTGCGGGAGCGATTGCGCCAGGAGGTGCCCGCAGGCATCTGGGCCCTGCTCCACGATGGAGCATCCCCCTCTTTGCTACGCGAATTAGAAAAGCGTGGGATCGATTCGCCCGATGCTTTGCGAGAAGCCTTGGGTGCTGGGCGCTTGAGCGCTGGGCAGATACCCAAGAGGGTGCGGGATGTATTCGAGCGCCTTGTCTCGCACGATAAGGCAGGCGCCAGCCAGGTCTAGCGCGAACCCGCTCGCGGTCACCGCGGAATAGGAGTACGGCGATGGGTGAGAACATTCTTCTGGTGGGACAGCCTGGTGTGGGCAAGACTACGGTCATCATGCGGGTGATCGAGATGCTATTGGGCGTTGTGTCGTCGGCTGGCGCGGATCACACAACGAGCCATGTCATCGTCTCCGGCTTTTACACCCAGGAGGTACGCTCGGAAGGACAGAGACAGGGTTTCCGCGCCATGACCCTGGATGGCAAACAGGCCATGCTTGCGGATGTAGACAGCCCCAGTCCTCTGCGTGTGAGCAGTTATGGCGTGGAACTCGACGCGTTCGAACGGGATATCATCCCCTCCATCGACCCCGCCTTGACGGATGCAGCGCTCGTTGTGATCGACGAGATCGGCCATATGGAGATCTATTCTGCACTATTCCGGGAGACGGTACTCAGGGTTTTGAGCGCAGACCGCGTGGTGCTGGGCACCATCGGCCTGCGAGGCAACGGCTTTCTTGCCAGGATCAAGGACCGCGAGGATGTGGAGTTGGTGGAGGTGACACTCCAGAATCGCGAGGGTCTGGTGGACGAGTTGGTCCGGCGGATACGATCATCATTGGGTTGACAAGAAAAAGGAGTCGCACATGGCAGACCAGGGACGGCCGTTGAATATTCTGCTCATCATGACGGACCAGCAACGTTGGGATACCTTGGGTTGCTACGGCGCGCCGATCTGCCGAACACCCCATGTCGATGCGCTGGCTGCGAGGGGAGTGCGTTTCGATGCGGCCTACGCTCCCACCAGTCCTTGCTCGCCGGCGCGCGCGGCCCTCTTTACGGGCCTCTATCCGCACAAGAACCACGTGCTGGAAAACGGTTTTGTGCTCAATCCCGAGGCGCCCAATCTGGCGAGTGAGCTGGGCCAGGCCGGCTACAACTTGGGCTATGCGGGCAAATGGCACGTGGATAACCCCAAGGTACCCACCGACTATGGTTTTCAGGGACACGACTTTGGCGGGTACGGCTATCCCATCGGGCGCGGGCTGGTAAAGGGGTTGCGCTTTGGCCTTGGCGACCGCAAGAGCGCTATGCATTATGAACTGTATCTCAAACAACACGGCTACGAGCCGCCGAGGGTGCTGGAGTCGACTTTTGGGCACAATCCCGGCATGCAAGGGCAAGAGATGTACGCCCTACAGTCGGGCAGCGTCGAGGCCACCTTTGAGTATATGGTGAGCGAGTTCGCCATCGACCTCTTGCGCCAGCAGGGCGCAGCCTATCGTCGTGAGGGCAAGCCATTTTTCCTGTGGACCAACTTTTGGGGACCGCACACCCCTTGCCTGCTCCCCGAACCCTACTACTCGATGTACGATCCCAGGGCTATCCCGGAAGATCCAGCCTACCGGGAGACATGGGAAAACAAGCCGGACGTGCACGACCTCTACGCGCGCTACTTTGGCCTGGACCGCTGGGATTGGCGCCAGTGGCAAGAGTTGGTGGCCCGCTATTGGGGCTACGTGACCATGTTGGATGATCTCACAGGGCGCATCCTGGCCCAGTTACGAGCCCTCGACCTGGAAAAAGATACGCTGGTGGTCTTTACGACGGACCATGGTGACCAGATGGGCGCGCACCGCATGGTGGAAAAAGGACCCTACGCGTATGAGGAAAGCTGGCGGTTGCCCATGGTCGCGGCCCATCCTGCGTGCCAAGCGCCGGGCAGCGTGTGCAGCGAGTTCGTCTATCTGCACGACCTGTTTCCGACCTTCCTGGAGGTCGCTGGCCAGCCCATGCCCAAGGAGCCAGACAGTCAGAGTATCCTGGCTAACATCCTCGGACAGGATATACCCACCGGACGGGACAGCGTATATGGGGCTTTTGCGGGGCATCTGTTCCCGGCGCCCCTGCGCTTTGTGCGCACCGCCACGCACAAGCTGGTTTACAATCGCACACAGATCGGCGAATTGTATGACCTTTGTGCGGATCCGCAAGAGTTGCATAACCTGATCGATGCACCCGAGGCAGCCGCGGTCAAAGAGGATCTCTTACAACGCATGCACGACCACATGGTACGATTGGGGGACCCGATCCTGCCGTCGTTCGAGCGCATGAGAGGCGTATACTAGCGATCGATAGCTATGGGGTCTTGGGCTTCCAGCGACGGTAGCGCCACAGGGCGCGGAGGGCGGGTAATCCATCCTTCCAGGGAGATAGCTTTTTCTCTTCGCGAGGATGGTAGGATATGGGGACCTCGTGAATCCTGACACCCTGCCGCACGATTTTGGCGGTGATCTCCGGCTCCAGATCAAAACGATTGCACTCGATATCGATCTTTTTGGCGACATCCGCGCTCATGAGCTTGTAGCAGGTCTCCATGTCGTGCAGCTTGACGCCGTACATAATGTTTGTGAGCAGGGTCAGCAACTTGTTCCCATACTTGAGAAGAGTCTTTTGCTCTTGCAAGCTGCGCACGCCGTACACCGCACGAGCTTGACCGGCTAGGAGCGGGGCCAAGAGCACCCTGTAATCCTGAGGATCATACTCCAGATCGGCATCCTGTATGATCACCGCATCCCCCGTGGCGGCCCGCAACGCTGTACGGATAGCTGCTCCCTTGCCCTGATTGACTTGATGTGAGATGACGCGCAGCCCGGGAATAGTTACCTGGCGCAGTATATCGCTGGTACGGTCCTTGGAGCAGTCATCTACCACGATAATCTCCTTGTCCACATCCACAGCGGCCACGCGCTGCAGGATCGTCTCCAGGCCGGCCTCTTCGTTGTATACTGGCATGAGCACGGATAGTTTCATGGCAGGCATCCTATTCAAGTGCGAGATGGGGCTACGAATGTGACCCTTGATGATAGACCGCTGCATGCTGGCGAGCAATATGGTTCCAATGCAAGTTCTCTGCGTATAACCGACAACTTGAGCGCATGGCCTCGATGTCGATGTAGCGCGCCAATTCCAGAGCTTCCCGCAGGCCGTTGGGCGTGTCCAGGGAGTAGAGCAAGCCCCTGGCCTGGTCCTCGCCCACCAGATCGACAAAAAACTCTAGTCTTGGAGCGATGATAGGCACGGCGAAGGAAAAGGCAAGAATGGCCGCCCCAGAAGTGGTTACGTGACGGTATGGAAGCACGCACAGATCACAGCTGTTGAGGTAGAATTGCAGGTCTTCATCCGGCACGTACTGGAATTGAAGGTGGATCCGCGGATCATCTCCGGCCAGTGCGCGCAAGGCGCGGTCATAGCCCTTGTCGTGAACTTCGCCCGCCACGATGAGCACCGCATCGGAAGCGGGTAGGGCGCGAAACGCCTCCAGGAGCTCCTCGATCCCTTTATAAGGCCGCACACGGCCCAGGGACAAATAGACAAAGGACGTTTGGTTCAGTCCAAGGTGCTGGCGCGCCTCGGCGCGCGTGCAGGTATTACCATAGACGAGGCTATAGTTTCCATGAGGGATAACATGAACTCCCCGGCGACGATGCCACAGCTGGGCCAGCACACGCGCCGCCTCGGAATCATGGACGTGTATAGCCTGAGCGAGAGAGAAAACGATGCGATTCCCCAAACGGTAGAGCGTGGGACGCTGGCCCTCGTGGTGCTGGATGTTGTGCACCGTATATACCAGGCAAATGCCCAGTGTTCGCGCCAGGCAAAAGCCGAGTATGACGGACAACCAGCGCTTTATACTGCGCGCTAGTGTGGGGTAGACGAAAAGCAACTCCAGCCAGTGCACATGTAACACGTCGACCTGACCGCGATTCTTCCACATCCAGCCCACTGAGAATTGGTCGACCATGCGAGGCTCACAGTGGAGATCCGGTTGCTTCAGCCCTTCACACAGCAATGCGACGTAGGGATTGCGCTTGACGCGAGAGACCAGTACGACACGTGTTGGCCTTGGCCCGCTATCGATCGGTTTTGTGCTGGTACTTCTCACGTGGCCCCCTAAGCGTGTTTGTGTTGCAGGACGAGCCGATGCCTGACTATGCGCATTACACCCGTCCAAGCTTGGGTTCCCGTTACCCTGATTTGCGGATCATATAAACACATTAGGACGAGATAAGATAGTATGGCTAGGCCACCCGAGAGCGGCAGCGCAACAAAGGGATGGAGGTACCCACTAAGCCACAAGTAGACTTGGCGGCTGAGGAGCGTTGTGCCAATCGACGCAATGGCCATAGGCACAAGGATCTGCACATAGAGCTTCCACGACGCTCGCAGGATACGGTTGGTCAGATAGGCGCTGAGGGCAAAATCGAGTACTGATACGACAGCCGAGAGCCCCGCCACACCGTTGATCTCATATTTGTCAACGACCGGATAGAGCAACGCGCCCATGACTAGCAGCCGCGCTGTGGCCACATAGAGCAGCCACTTGGGCTTTCCACCCGCCTTGAACACGTTTCCCATATTGATCGCGATAGCTCGGGCAAGGCCATAGATGGTCATCAACTGCAAGGGCAAGACAGCCCGATACCACTTGCTGCCATAGGCTACGACGATGAAATCCCGCGCAAAGATGCAGGTAATGGCGGCGATGGGGAAAGCGGCCAGGGAGACATATTTCATGCTCTGGAAAAAGGCCCGACGCAGCCGGTCGAGATCGTGCTGCACCATCGTAAAGGCGGGAAACATGACTTGCCCCACAATGCGGCTAAGGTGTGTTGCGGGCAAGTTGGAGAGGTCATACGCCAGGCTATAGATGCCCAACGATGCATTGCCGAGGAAACGCCCCACAAAGGCATCGTCGATGTTGGTGATGAAAAAGACCATGATCTGGCTGCCGATGATGTGCTTGCCATATTCCCACATCTCTTTGATCACCCGAACGCTGAACTGAAGCGAGGGGCGCCATGGGCAGAAGAACCAAACCAAGATAGAGGACAAGCTGGCCGTGATGAGCTGGCCATAGACGATCGACCAAACGCCATGGCCCAAAAGAGCCAAGACCACTGATGCAGCGGAACCTATGCCCCCCGAGATCACCTCGGGGATCACCTTGTTCCTGAAACCCATCCCTTTGGCCATGAGCGTGATGGGCACCTGGCTGATGGAGGAGATAACCAAGGTGATGGATAGAGTGCGCAGTATAGGCACAATCGCTTCGTTGTGGAAGAAACTGGCCACCGCCGGCGCCACCAACCAGGCCACGCCATACATCAGCGCCCCGCTGCCCAGGACGGCCAGAAACGTGGTGTTGGCGGCCTCCTTAATGTCGTCCTTGCGATAGATGAGCGCCGAGCTAAAGCCCATCTCCTTGAACAACTCAAAGATGCCGATGGCTAGCGAAGCATAGGCCACCAACCCAAAGTCGCCTGGCACCAACAAGCGGGCCAGGATCAGCTGGCGCAAGAGGCTCAGGCCTCTGGATGCCAACGTGGCAAAGCTGACCCAGAAAAGGCCCAAGCCCACGGTCCTCTTCAGACTCATGACCGTCCCCCCACTCCCAACGGCGCCATTCGTCACCCCCCAAGAGAACGCCAGTAGCGTCGAGTAGCAAGATGATGCCCACCCCAAGAGATGGGCCTAGTGTTTGATGCCGACAACCACAAAATCGCGTCCGAACATGGAAGGCCAGACGCGCGCTAACCAGCCGATCGTGTTTCGCAGGCGACGTTTTCGCCATAGGGGCGGATAGAAATCACGCGCCCACAGGCTGGCGCTGCCCTCCACCGATTGTACCTCTAGGCCACGAGCTTGGCACAGAGCGGTTGCCTCACGCACTGTGAAAAAACGGAGGTGCATAGCGTCGGTGGGTGAGTTTAACACGTAAGGAAAGCGGCCTGTGAGAATCCACCAGCGGCAGATCACGTGAGCTATATTGGGCAGGCAGAGTATGAGCCGCCCCCCTGGTTTGAGCACGCGCACACACTCGTCGAGCGCCTTCTCGTGGAAGAATCGATGCTCGATGGCCGAGTTAGAGATCACCACATCGAACTCGCCATCGGCAAAGGGCACGGCCTGGCTATCGATATCTAGCGCTGTACACGGGATACCTTTGTTACGGGCGCGCTCGACGGCAACAGGGGAGAGATCGGTGGCTGTAACCTGCGCGCCCTTGTCGCGCATCTTGGCCGCCAGTACGCCCGGCCCACAATCCAACTCAAAGACGCGCTCGCCGGGCCGGACGTGTTTCTCCAGCAGGGCCAGCCGATCGTGGTCAAAAGTATCATCCGCCTGGCTCCAGTAGGCGTCGTAATAAGCTCGTAAGTCCATAGAGTGCACTCGCTCGCTATCTAGGATTCTCGCCCAGCGGATCACGCCTGGGCGATCGGGAGAGTTTGGCCCGCCAGCGACGCAAGGTCGCTAGATGTGCTTGCAGGCGAGGTCCATCGTCGCCATAGAGTCGCAAGAGCCAGCTATAGACGCGATGCTTCGCCGGGCTGGAGCGCTTGAGCGCCAGCTCTGCCTTGAGCGCCTCTAGTCGATGGTAGCCCTGCTCCAGCTCTCGCTCCGTCAGCGTGGGCAGTTGCAGCACGCTGCGAGAGCTGTAGTAGCTCGTCTGCTGAGCTCCTGGCTTGATCAACCCTTGTGCCACGCACGTGTCGTGCAACTCGGTCATCGGATAAGGATAAAAGACCGAGAACTGGAACTCGTCGGGGGCCAGCGCACGGTTCAGGTCGATGGTGGCCTGGATGCTCTGGGGTGTCTCACCGGGGATGCCGATCATGTTACAGGTATAGGCCTTTAGCCCATAACGCCGCACCAGGCGGAAAGCTTCGATGATCTGCTCGTTGGTCATGCGGCGTTTGAGCACCGCATCGCGCAAACGTTCGTCGCCGTTCTCTACACCCACACGGATCCCTGCGCAGTGCGCTTGTGCCAAGGCACGCACCAGGTCCTCATCGAGTATGTTCTCTATGCGAGTATTGAGCCAAAAGGGGTAGCTGAACTCGCTCTGGTAGGCGCGACAGAACTCGAGGGCCCAGTCCCGATCGAGCGTAAAGGTATCGTCCTGCAGGTTCACCGTCTTGACGGCCGAGGGACCGCTGTAGCGGTCTCTGAGCTGACGCAGCTCGCCCATAATATGCTCGACACTGCGGAACCGTACATAGTGGCCCAGGCTCCGGTAGCGCTTCTTCAGGCCCGGGTTGCAGCAGTAAGAGCAATTGTAGGGACAGCCGCGGCCAGACATGATATCGACCCAGCCATGGTTCTCGGCCAACATCTGTTCATAGTCAAAGAGATCCCGATCGACGTAGGGCAGTTCGTCCAGGTCAGCGATGAGGGGGCGCATGGGGTTGCGTATCACCTGGTCACCGCGACGCACCCACAGGTTTTCCACCTCGCCATAGTCGCGGCCTTGTGTCAAGTGCTCCACCAATTCCCGCAGCGGGTACTCACCTTCTCCTACGCAGACGGCATCGAAAGCTGGGCAGGCGCTGACCTCGTCGGGCACGAGCGTGGGATGCGTACCGCCGATCACCAATACCAGCCCCGGCCGCTCGTTCTTCAAGCTGCGCGCATAGTTCTCGATGTAGGGATATTGGTGTGTGGTGCTGGAAAAGGCCACCACGTCGGGTGTTGCCGCATCGACCTGGTCCACAAATTCTTGGGACGAGAGCTCGCGTTGTAGATAGAGCAAGCTCGTCTCGTACCCGGCAGCCTTGAGCACGGCCGAGAGCGATCCGATGCCGGAATAGTACTTTTTGCCACCGTACCGCTCTAGGCCGCTAATATCCGAATAGACAAACAAAACTCGCAACGTGACCCCCATGTCCTGCGTTTAGCGTATGAGGCTGGGAAGGAATACCCTCTCGTTCTGAGGCGCACGCGTCGGCGTCACCGATGGCGTGGGCGTGAGCGTCCGCGTAGGCGTCGCCGAATGGATGGGCGTTGCCGTCGGCGTGGGCTCGGCATACGAAATCACCAGAGCAGGCCGGTTGCTGGCGGACGCGCTCTCACTGGACGTCAACTGGAAGCTGGCCGACCCCCCGGAGCCTCGCAACAGCAGTCCATTGTTGGTCGATGGATTGGCCAGCCACTGCCGCACCAGATCGGTGACATTATAGTTGTACCACGTGGAGATGCTACTCATCTCTCCTTGAGAGGCGGCTGTCCACTCGTAATCCTGGCCTCCTCCCCAAGCTCCGGGCTTGGCCCAGGATTCCCCATCGCTGGCCTGCAGCCAGTTGGCTTCGCCGGCGTTCCAAGCGGACAAGAGGCCATGCACGCTTACCCCGAGGGTATCGGCGCTGCCCCACTTGTAGTGGGCATAGAGCTTGAGCTGCGCCGATTTGATAACCTTCCCAGGCGGCACCGTGGAGAGGTCGAAGCGGATTAGTACTGTGCGATGGCCATCGTTCGTTAGGTTCATGCGATCCTCTGCACCATGGATAGCGCTCTGGTCAAAGGTCTCGATGTAGGTGTCCTGCATGCCCTGGTACCCTCCCTCGCCCTGGCGCAGGGTGAGCGTCTGGGGTGCTGGTGTAGCAAAGGGATACACGACCAGGTGATGGCGATCTCGTTCCACCGTCAACTGCAGCGTCGGTCCGGCCTGTACCTGATATTGCCTGAACTCGCCAGTGGCCAGATTCGTGTCTTCCACGGTATAGGACGCCCCTGTGGGCAAGCCCATCTTGTTCAAGTCGAGCGTCACGTAGACCAGAGCCGAAGGAACGCGCTCGTCAAAGACGTCGAGGGTCACAGTTCTGCTCTGTGGGTCAAGATCGGCGCGCACAGTAGACCAATGGTCACTGGTGTTGTAACCGATCCCCAACCAGTAGTAGGTGTTAGGCTCGTCGGTGCGCACCGTCAAGGTCAATGGCCGCGAGACAGTCACTTTGTCGGCGAAAAAGTCCAGGACCTGCTCGGTGCCCCACTCCGGATGATCATTGTAGTGCCCGCCAGCGTAGGAATGCAGCTGCACGTCCGTAGCCCCCGCAGCGACCATGGCGCTCTCAAGATCCGTGGCGTGGTGGTAGGGCACTATCGTATCTTGCGTGCCATGGATGATCAGGGTGGGAACATAGCGCAGGTTGGTGGCCAGCAGGGCTGCCGATTTGCGCTCGAAGGAAAAGGGCGTTGTGCTGGGCGAACCGTTCGCCTCGTTGTAGAGCACCGAGCGTCGCCAAGATTCGACTTCCCAATACCAGCTGTCAAGGCGCGTGGGGCCTTTGCTCTCCGCCAAGGCCGCAAAGCGATCGGGATACTTGGCCGCGACGACCGCCGCCATCATCCCCCCCATGGAGTTGCCCGTCAGGTAGACACGAGACGTATCCACCGCATACTCGGCGCTGGAGGTCATGTATTGCAGCAGATCGAGCACATCGCGTTGTACCGGCTTGGAGGGCATATGTTCTGAAGAATTTCGCGTATCCGGGGCGGCCAGCAGCCAACCCCGCGCGCTGCACGCCTCAGCCAACGGCTTGAGGGCATCGAAATCGCGACCTCCCCAGCCATGGAAGGCGATCACCAACGGCACGGGCGCGCCCGGCGTATAGCCAGCGGGTTTCTGGATCATGGCGCGCTGTGCTGTGTTGTCATAGCTGCTCTCTAGCTGGGCCACCTGGACCGTGCTACCCTGCACGGCTCCCCCCAACTCGATGCGCGGATACTGCATGGCCCAACCGTCGGTTTCCCCGGCGCGATCGGCCAGGATGGTGACCGTATTTACACCGCTGTGTAACAGGGCTGGGTTTACGTCGAACACGGCATAGCTGGCCAGCGTGGTGCCGACGCACTTGGTGCGATAGTTTGCCCCCGGCAGCCGGCCGACCTCGGTGCCGTTCACCAGGACCGCGTGATCGCGATCGTTGTTACTGGAATGCCACAGGGAAAGCTTGGCGTAGGTGGGTGTGCCCGTGTAGACCAGGAGCACCTCGGCATTGCCGGGCGAATCGGGATAGGCGATGGTGCAGGTCCCGTCGGCCGATTCGCTGAAGGCCTCTCGCATGCCCGTAGAATAAATAACGTTCGCTGCCGTGGGCGAGGGACCAAAAGTGGGCGAAGGTCCTTCGGTCGGCGAGATGCTGGGGCGCGGCGTGGCCGTGGCTACCATCTCGTAGGTCACGAAAAGGCGAGGACGCTCGTTTTCGCGCGGGTCATCCGAGCTCCAGATGCGTACGTCCACCGAACTGCTGCCCATGATGAGCATGCCCAGGTTCTGGTCGGGATGTTGCACCCATCGCTGTACCCCTGTGAGCACATTCACCCGGTTATAGGCATTCACTGTGGACAGGGACCCACTGGCAAAAGCACCGGCCTCGTAGTCGTTACCAGCGCTGCCAGCGCCGGGAGATGCCCAGCTCTGGCCGAACCCATCCGTGTTCCATGCGGCCGCGGCCTCATCCCAGGGTTTCAGGAGGTGGTAGAAGCCAAAGGTCGCAGCGGTGGTAGAAGAGCGATAGTTCACGAAAAGATCAAGCCAGGCGCTAGTGACCGTGGCGTCGGGGGGGATGCTTGTGAGATCGAAATAGAGCAACGACCGCCTGAATGGATCGTTTTCCTTGATTTGCAAGGTGGGATCATCACCCTTGGCCTCATCTGGCTTGGTCTTGTCTAGAAAGGTGTCCGTGACGCCATAGTAGCCATTCGCTCCACGACGGAACTCGATAGTAACTGAGCCCGCTTGCAGGGCATGGTTCCCCGCCAAGGCTCGCGACTCGGAATTCGCGGCCGGCGTGCGGAAAAAGCCGAGAATGCTCGCGACAAGAAAGATCGATACGGTGACCAGAGCGCGTAGAGCAAGGTTTTGTTTTTTCATCGTCCCAACTCGTATATATAGACATGATCGACCAATACCGGCACAACCGGCGGATTGCCATACAAGACATCGGAGACGCGCTCATCGCGCCAGAAGGGCTGATCTTCCATCTCGGCCACGAGACTCAGGCGACCTGTGGTGGCGATCTGCTGCTGCACGGCCTCCCAGTCCTGGCCCGCCAGGTCGCCCCACCCCGCGTCATAGGCCTGCGACGCTACCACGATATGCGTGACGCCCCAGGATTGGAGTAGATCCAAGCACGCCTCGCTGGGAAACGATCCCAACACGGGCATAGCCTGGACATAGGCCTGCGGATAAAAGGTGCCGTGGCCGTACGTAACCAGCCGCCCATGATGCTTGGTTCGGTACAAGGCGTCGCCGCTAAAAGAGCGTGTCAGCGGGAACTGCATAATGATGGCCTCTTGCGGCAGCTGGGCTAGCCACGTGTCCAGCGGTTGCGCCATGACCTCGGAGAGCCCATAAGGCAGCGGCGCGCTGACCAGGTCGAACAAGACGAGGGCTAACAAGACGATCGCCCATGTCCGGCGACCCATGGCCCCAGGACGCGCGGACCCCATGCCAGAACTGCCCGTTTGCTGTTGTTGAGACGAGAGGTTGCCGCCGGGGATACGGCTGCCACCCAGAAGCCGGGCCACGCCCAGGCCGGCAAGGGTGGTTACGGCGAACATCGTGATGACGCCAAAACGGTAAAGCGTACGCAAGGCATTGCCCAGGGGCACAAAGAGATAGACCAGCAACGCCGGCAGGGGAATGGGCGCCGTGCCGCTACGGAAGGCGATGTCATAGTAGGAGGCCCTGTGCAGCGCCAACTTGCTCATCAGAGTAGACATGCCACGAGCCACCCATGTTTCGAGCGCGGGGGGAAGAGGCACCTCCACGACGCCGTTGTTCCAGTGGAGCACCACACCGAGGGCCATGACAAAAGATAGCCCACCCAGCCAGACCATGGGCGTAGCGACCTGGCGGGGACGCTTGTTCCAGAACAGGCCCCAGGCGGCCAGCAACAGGGGTATCCAGCCCAAGTACACAAAGCCGGGCGCGTACCACGGATAGCGAAGCGTATAGGCGCGCTGGCGCAAAAAGAAGCGTCCCCACAGTGGGTGGTACACGTTGGGCAGGAAGAAATCCTCCAGGCTAGCAGCCCACTTTTCCACGTCGGCCAGGGACCAACCCATGCTCCCCTTCCCGGCTCGCAGCACCGGTAGGGCGGCGGGCAGCACCAGAAGCACCACCGTGGCCACCATCAGCGCCAAGTTACGCCATACCAGCGCCCGTCCCAGGCTCGTGCGCCAGGGCCAAAGACGAATCAATATATACGCAGCCACAAAGGACCCCACGACATAAAGGTAGTACCACGAAGAGAGGATGTTGAGTGCCATAAAGAGGCCAGCCGCCAGCGCATAGCCGGCCTTTTCCTCGCGGAGCATGCGCTCGACGTACAAAAAGGTCAGGGGGATCCACTGTGTGGAAATGAGAGGCAGCCAGCCCGCCGCCATGGCGTGCATGCGATAGGAGCAAAAAGCAAAGATCGCCCCAGCGACCACTCCTGCCAGGCGGTCTGCGGTTAGGTAGGCGACAAAAAGAAAAGTGGCATAGCCCGTCAGCACAAAGCTCAATAGGAGAAGGCCATTATAAGCCAGCACCTCGTCGCCCAGGAAAAGGAGAGGGGCGATGAGCAGCTTATTGGGAAGCATCAGCTCGGAGAGGCGCAAATCGTAACCATAGGGATGGAAGATCATAGTGTTGAAGGTGGGCCACTGCCCAAGATCCACGATACTATGGCGGAACCACCACAGATCGTAGAGCCACACCAGATTATCCCACGGTGGGCCGGGCACGGCGGTGCGCAGATGCAACACCAGGGGAAAGGTGAAGAGCAAGGTGAGCACCACGAACAGCAACAATACACTGAGCCTGGTGCGCCACGAGCCCATGCGCTGGCTCGGGTTATCGTTCCCCTGCCAGGCCATCGCCTCTACAACCATGCCTCTCCCTGTGTCATTCTTTTCCGACCGAAGCGGCGGGCACAACGGGCGAGAAGCCGCGACGGCGACGGACAAAGCCGAACGTCTCCCAGCGTTTGCGAAAGAGAAACACAAGGTTACGTATTCCGTCTCGCCATACATTCAGCTTGCTTTCCCCGGCGCGCGCACGATAGTAGATGGGCAATTCGCGTGCCGTGATCTGGTTGTGGATAAACGCCTCTATCTTGATCTCCTCCGACAGAGCCATGCCATCACTCGTCAACTCGATGAGTGGCAGGATAGAGTTCTTGAAGAGCCACATCCCTGATTGAGAGTCGGCGATGCGACGGCCAAAGAGTATTGTCTGTACGACACCCAGCGCCCAGTTGCCAAAGACGCGCAGCGCCGTACCGGATCCCTTGCTCTTGTAACCGGTTCGGTCACAGGTAACAAAGTCGATGTCCTCGTCGAACATCACATCGAGCAGGACGGGGATGAAGGAGCGCGGATAGGTGCCATCGCCATCCATGGTCACGATGATCTCACCTGTGGCGGAGCGAAAGCCCCTCTTGTAGGCGGCGCCATAACCCTGGCGCGATTCGTGAACCACCTTTGCGCCCAGTTGGCAGGCCACCTCCGCCGTACGATCTCGCGAGTTGTTATCGACGACGACCACTTCATCGACCCATTCGGGCATATCCGACAGAGTGATGGCGATCCCTTGTTCTTCGTTGTAGCACGGCACCACGACGGAAACAGTGCGTCCTTTGTACATGATTCCCCTTTTTGGTTCTTCGGATGGCCCGGTTCTATGAATCCGGCCAACCCCGAACCGCATCACAATGGGACCGATATCCTCTCGCAGGCTCGAGCCCTGTTACTGCATCGGTTCCAGCGGTGTGGCCTCGACGATCTTGCCTCCCGCCAGATGGTGGCGCATTTTGGCGGCCTTGAGTTGTGCCCACTGCCAGCCTACCTGGGGTAGAACGAGAGGGTTGAACAAGATATTGAGAGTCAGAAAGCACTCGTAGGTGCAGAAGCACTTGTTGCAGCGGATATCGCGCCGATACTCTTCCGCCTTGGGGCTGCGCCAGAGCTTCATAAAGTCGTAATCGACATCGCGAACGTTGCCGATCACATCACCCACGCGCAGCTCACAGGGCAGGACTTGGCCCTTGCTGAACATGGCTGCACCAAGGGTGCCCCCATAGCAGGGAATCTGGTATCGATTCTGGCGTACCGTCTGCGAGATGATGCGCGGGCGGACGATGCGCTTGGCATTGAGGACATCGGAGAAGGGCATCTTGTAATACCCGCTCAGCATCAGTTTCTTGTTGTCCTCTTCCAGGACGCGATGGAATTCCTCATACTTGCTAATGTCAAAGCTTTTGGCGGCGGGGTCGCGAGGCTCGCCACGCGTGAGCAAGCTGAACACGGTGTTCACACCCACACCGCGTTTCAAATAGTCATATAGGTCGAGCAACTGATGCTGGTTAAAGGCGGAAACCGTCACCTGGATACAGGTGCTGAATTTGGGATAGTGGTGCTCCAGCTCGCGCAAGGCCTGGTAGGTTGCGATGGCTCGGTTAAAGAGCCCGGGAATGCCGCGAATCTCATCGTGGAGCTCGGGTAGGCCATCGATCGAAACATCGATATGCAGATCGATGCCGGGATTTTGGTCCAGCATGGACTGTACTGAGCGCAGTACGCGGGGTGTCATGCTGCCATTGGTAGGGATGCCCACATTGAGCGCATGGTTGTTGGTGTGAAAGATCTTGACGATCTCCGGAAGATCGGCCCGGATGAATGGCTCGCCACCGGTGGGCGTGAAAAAGAGCATGTCATCCATGCTCGCTGAAACCTTGGCGATCTCGTCGATGGTCAGCTCGTCGGTGGAGCGAGTCGTGCGTTGGCCCAGCAGGCAGTGCTTACAGCGCGCATTGCAGTTTTCGGTGACAAAATAGACAAAGTAAAGCGGCGAAGCCCCTCTTTTGTAAACAATGCGCTTGGCGTATTTCAAATAGGACAGTGAACCCATACATGCCCCCCATAGGTAACAAGATCGTGTTGAATGCTCCACACCGCGCTACGAGAGAGCAGGTGGGGCATGCACTTGCCAAGAAATCTAGTACTGACGGCCTCTGACGAAATCATAGAATCCCAGCGCGATGCCCAGGCCAGAGGCATACAAATCCACCAGGGTAAAGCCTGCGCTCCGAAGCAGGAAAAGCGGGCCCCGCCAGCGACCCAGGGCCAACAGAAAAGGCGCATTCAGGACCAGCGCAACGAGCGTTAGGCCGGCTGTCCCAAGTAGCCAATTGGCGGAGCCGAATACCAGAGCAAGAATCAGCGAGACGGTGGCCAAACCCATACACAAAACCCCGGCGCCGAAGAACCAGGGCACCGACGCGTAATGGGCGCGCTTCTCTGGTGTCAGGCGGTTGCGGATAAAAGTCTGCGTCAGGCCTCGTGCGCGAAGCATGTCCGTGCGCAGCACCTCACCCGCGGTATAGTGCTTGTCGTGTTCCACCGCCAGTCGCTTATCCATGACGATCTGGTAGCCGCAGCTGAGCAGGCGTTGGCCAAATTCGATATCTTCGGTGATGCTAGCCCCACGATAGTGGGCATCGAAACCGCCCTCTTGCACAAAGATAGCGCGCCTGATGGCGGCCGCACTGGTAAAGAACAAGCCCACCCGGCGAGGCTGGCGACGATAGGTAAAGTGCATCCACAGGTTCTTAAACTGGCTGGCAAAGTTCGTATGCGGGCAACTGTCTGCCAAGAGGCCCACCACACCCGTTACATCCGGATCGCGCAGATCCTCAGCCACCCAGCCGAGGGTCTCGGGTCGGACATGTACGTCCGCGTCTGTGAAAAAGAGGATCTCCCCCGTGGCCACCCGAGCACCCTCGTTTTTGGCTTGCGCTGCTCCCTGGTTTTGCGGTAGAGCCAGAATCTGGCAGGGGTACCGGGCTGCCACCTGGCGCGTGGCATCCTTGGAGCCATCGTCCACGACCACAACCTCAAAATCGGGGTAACGCGATGCATACAGAGCATCCAGGCACCCGGCCAAAGTGGCTGCACCGTTGTAGACGGGGACGATTACGCTGATACGTTCCTGCCCTGACATGAATCTACCTTTCAACTATCGTTGATTCTAATACGTCAACATGAAGTCGTAATGAACTGTGAGAGGGCCACATATTACAATATCTTCATTGATCGGCCAACGAGGGGCAGTCCTGTTTGACAAACGGACCAGGCCATGGTATAGTGTGATTGGTCGAGCCGAGGTGGCGGAACTGGCAGACGCGCCACGTTCAGGGCGTGGTGGATAATAGATCCATATGGGTTCAAGTCCCTTCCTCGGCACTAGGAAAACCCCAGCGCATTACAGCGACTGGGGTTTTTTCGTGTCGAGCTTACTCGACATCGAGCTGGCCCGACACGTCACTTATCCCTAGAAGGAGCGAAATGCGTACGGAGACCGATTCCCTGGGACCCGTTCAGGTGCCTGACGAAGCGCTGTGGGGCGCCCAGACGCAGCGTGCCGTAGAGAACTTTCCCATCAGTGGATTGCGCCCATTGGGCCACTATATTGTCGCCAGCGCGCTGGTCAAACAAGCCGCTGCTGAGGTCAACATGGCTTTGGGGCAGCTCGATACCGAACGCGGCCAGGCCATCGCCCAAGCGGCCCAGCAAATCGTGGCCGGCCGCTGGCACGAGCATTTCGTTGTCGACCCCTTCCAGGCTGGCGCGGGGACCTCGCACAACATGAATACTAACGAGGTCATCGCGAACTTGGCCAATGAGGCGCTGGGAGGAACGCGCGGCGAATACAAGCCCGTCCATCCTAACGACCACGTGAACATGGCCCAGTCGACTAATGATGTTATCCCCACGGTAATCCGTGTGGCCGCATCCATCCAGGCACAGCGCCTTCTTGCTGTGCTCGATAGCCTGGTCGAAGCGATGAAGGGAAAGGCCGCCGAATTCGATACGGTGCTCAAAGCGGGGCGCACGCACCTGCAAGATGCGGTTCCCGTGCGCCTGGGCCAGGAGTTTGGCGCCTATGCGGCGGCCATCGAGCATGATCGCGAACGGATTGTGCGTGCCGGTGAGACCTTGCAGCGCCTGGGGATCGGGGGCACCGCCACCGGAACAGGGCTAAACTCGGACTCTCGCTATCACCAAGCCATGGTGACCAAGTTATCCGTTTTGGCAGGGATCCGTTTCCGGAGCTCCGGCAATCTCTTTGAATCGATGCAGAGCACAGCCGATTTCGTGGATCTATCAGCGGCGCTGCGCACCCTGGCCACCACCCTGACACGCATTGCCAATGACCTGCGCTTGCTAAGCTCCGGGCCCACGACTGGCCTGTATGAGATCGAGCTGCCCTCGCTGCAGCCCGGTTCGTCGATCATGCCGGGCAAAGTGAACCCAGTGATGGCTGAGATGCTCAACATGGTTTGCTACCACGTGATGGGTAATGATCTGGCCGTGATGGCCTGCGCGCAGGCTGGGCAACTGGAGCTTAACGTGATGATGCCCATCCTGGCCTACAATTTGTTGCAGTCGATCACCATCCTCACCAATGGAGTACACGTTTTTACCGCGCGTTGTGTACGCGGCATCCGTGCAAACGTGGAACGCTGCCGAGACTTGGCTGAGCGGAGCATGGGGCTGGCCACGGCGCTGAATCCATACATTGGCTACCAGGCCGCGGCCCAGGTGGCCAAGGAGGCCTTTTCGCGGGGCGTGTCGCTGCGACAGGTGGCTCTGGAGCGCGGGTACCTGACCGCAGAACAGCTCGATGCCATCCTCGATCCTTTTGCCATGACCGAGCCGGGGATCGCGGGGCGGAAATAGCAGAGCGAAGCCAAGCGGCGCCCGCAATGAGTAAGGGCGCCCCTTCTAGGTTGATTCGGTCCGCGCCAACGCCGCCAGGATACGTGTGGCCACGCCGGTCAGCCCGTACGCATCGCGCTCGTCGGGCGAGAGCCAGTGAGTGCGGTCCCATTCGCCACCTGGGCTGGGCTCTCCTTGTACCAGGCAACGGTAGGCTGTTATGGTCAGGCTAAAGTGGGTATAGCCATGCTCGACGATGGTGATCGGCGACTGCACCTCGACCTGGATTCCCAGGTCAACCGCTAACGCCTGCTGTAGTGCCCCGGGCTCGTCCTGTCCCGGCAGCACTTCGCCCTGCGGAAATTCCCATAGACCGCCCAGCAGGCCACGGGGCCTGCGCCGTACCAGCAGCAGGCGCCGGCCCCTCGCGCAGACAGCGGCGGCAAAGGTGCGATGGGGAACCTGGGCGCGCACTCGGGGCAGTGGCCGCTGCTCCTGCACGCCCAATTCACGGGCTTGGCAGTGGGGAGCCAGTGGACAGAGAAGACACTGCGGGGCTTTGGGCAGGCAAATGGTGGCGCCCAACTCCATCATCGCCTGGTTATAGTCGCCGGCTCGCCCCGATGGCAAGAGTCCTTGGGCGTGGCGGCGCAAGAGCTTGCTGGTGGCGCTACGCGCAGGGTCTTCGGCCACGTCGAACAGGCGACACAGGACGCGCACCACATTGCCGTCAATGGCCACCTCATCCAGTCCGAAAGCGATGCTCAGAATCGCCCCGGCCGTATAGTCGCCGACGCCCGGCAAGGCGCGCAAGGCAGCCCGCTCGCGAGGGATATGACCCTCGTAGATGTCACAGACGCCGCGCGCGGCCGCGTGCAGACTGCGTGCTCGCGCATAGTAGCCGAGGCCCTGCCAAAGGGCCAGCACCTCGTCCAGCGGTGCACCCGCTAACGCTGCGACGGTCGGGAAGCGGGCCAGGAAACGCTCATAGTAGGGGATTACGGTGGTTACCTGCGTCTGCTGCAGCATGATTTCCGAGACCCAGATGGCATAAGGATCTCGCGTGCGCCGCCAGGGAAGATCTCTGTGCCCGGCTGCATACCAACGCAGCAATGCTGCGACCATGGTTTGGTATCGGCCGGCAGCATCGTCCATCCCTCGGCTGGAGGGGTATGCTGCGCCGACGTCTGCAGAATGGCCCATTGTGCATACCATGCTTCTTGTGAGATTGCGCGCCCGGGTTATAATACAGGCCATCATAGCTTGAGGATAAGATGGCCATGTATCTTTCGCTGCTGCGTCTATACGTTGAGGTTGCCCAGCAGAGCCCGTTGCTTTATGTCGGATTGGTGGTGTTGCTGATCGCCTCTTGGGCGCTCATCGTCAGCACCATCGCCGAGATCCTGGTCAGGGTCTTTGACATCGCCGAACATGACTAGGGCTGATACTCGGGCCTCGCATCAGGCACTGTAGATATTGATCATGTCACGAAGCACGGCCGCCGATGTAGGCACCGGCCCTTTCTCCTCGATCACCGCGCTGATGACTCCCATATAATCTGTTGTGTACACCACTCCCATGTCCCACATGCCGGTGCGCGCCAATACGTGCTCTTGCGGCAAGAGGGTCGGCCCGACGCTCAGGATATAATCGTCGCCCTGTCGGTCGGCCACGGCCAACAGCTTGAGCGCCTGCCCTTGTGCCCGGGCCCGGGACAGATCCTCCAGGCTGACCTGGCGGATGCCTTGAACGGACAGATCGGCCAGTCGGGTGGGACGGCGCAACACCGCGTTGGCGATGATCACCAGCTTGTTGGCCGCATCCCAGCCGTCGACATCGAGGGTCGGGTCCGCCTCGGCGATCCCCGCTTGCTGAGCTCCCCTAAGCGCTTGCTCGTAAGGAATCTGCTCCTGCTCCATGCGGGTGAGGATATAGTTCGTGGTGCCATTAAAGATGCCCTCGACCTTGAGCACGTCGCTGCCAGCGAGGTCGCGCACTCCCAGGTTCACGGTAGGCAAGCCGCCGGCGACTGTGCCGCTGTAGAGCAGCTTGCGCCCCACCCTACGCGATTCGCGCATCAGCTCATCGAAGGCCAATACCAGGGGGCCCTTGTTCGCGGTCACGACATGTTGTCCACTCTCCAAGGCGTAGCGGATGCAGGCCAATCCCGGATCGCCGTGTTGCAGGTTGGTGGGTGATACCTCCACCAACATATCAGCATCCACGGCGTGGAGCATCTCCAGGGCCGTCATCTTGGGCCGGCCCACCAGCGGATAGCTGGAGACGCTTTGGCGTTCCAGTTTGAGGTCACGCACTTGCGCCGGGTCCAGCCCGTCCGAGTCGACTGCCGCGCCCTGCGAATCCACCGCGCCCACGAGCACCAAATCGAGCCCGTAATCCCTCAGAACGGAGGCCTGGCGGTGCGCCAGAATATCGAGCAAGTTGCGGCCGATGTTGCCCAACCCTACCAGAGTATAGCGGATGACCGTTGGCATGTTATCCTCAGCCCTCAAGTTTTCTGACCCGAGCACGGAAGCCGGGTGTACTTTTAGTGCGATGCGTATAGATGTAAAAAAGGGGCCGCCCAAACATCGTGCGGCCCCTTGCACGTGAATGACTAAAATCCGCCCCTAGACTTTGCCATCCATCTCGTTAAGCAGGGCCCTCTCATCGGGGAAACGCCCCGTCTGCAGCTTGGAGTAGACCACCTCACCACCTGCACTCACCTCAAACGCCCCCCCAGAGGAGGGTACCAGGGCTACCTCAGCCACCTGGTTCCTGTACTTGCCCAGAAGCTTGTCCGCCAAACTGACGGCTCTTGGCAGGTAGCCTCAAGCGGTGCAGTAGCGGATCTCGATTCTCTTGGCCATATTCGGTTTCCTTTCCTGAAAGAGAGGTGTCGAACGCTTACCTTGCTATGGTGGCATAGAACCGTCCCTTTGTCAAACGATAGCTAGCCGCTGTTTTTGGCTCATCCTGGCACAAATGCTAAACTTGTGTCTCATTAGGAGGCTACCCTATGTACACTGAGAATATTCTGGACTTGATTGGAAACACCCCCTTGCTCCGTCTGCCCGGAGAGCGGGTCTATGCCAAGGCAGAGTTCCTGAACCCCGGCGGCAGCATCAAAGATCGTGTGGCCCTGGCCATGATCGAGGGCGCAGAACGGCGCGGCCTCTTGGGGCCCGACTCGATCATTGCCGAGCCCACGTCAGGCAACACCGGTATCGGCATCGTGCTCGTGGGACGCATGAAGGGATATCGCGTGCGCATCGTGATGCCGGAGAACATGAGCGAGGAGCGCAAGAAGCTGATCACCATGCTCGGGGGAGAGTTGGTCCTGACGCCGGCCGAAGCCAGTATCGGCGGCGCTGTGGAGCGAGTGCGCCAGATGCAGTCGGAGGACCCGCGCATCTATGTGCCGCAGCAATTCGAGAATCCCGACAACCCGCGCTGCCACTATGACACGACGGCGCAGGAGCTATGGCAGCAGATGCATGGCGATATCGCCTGTTTCGTGGCCGGCGTGGGGAGCGGAGGGACCCTACAGGGCATAGGGACGTTCCTGAAGGAGCACCGGCCGGGTGCCAAGATTGTGGCGGTCGAGCCCAAGAATGTCTCGGCACTCCTTGGCCATGAGCCGGGGTTGCACCAGATCCAGGGAATCGGCGACGGTTTCATACCTGCCGTTCTCGACGTTTCCCTGGTCGATGAGGTGGTCGAAGTGACCGACGAGGATGCTATCGAGACCACGCGGCGATTGGCGCGTGACTATGGGCTCCTGGTTGGCATCTCTTCGGGCGCGAACATCTGGGCGGCCAGGCAATTGGCAGCAAGGATGCAAGGGAACGTTGCCACCGTGTTGCCCGATCGTGCGGAGCGTTACTTTAGCACCGCTCTGTGCGACCTCGGTAGTGGCACGTGTGCCACGACAGAACCCTCTCGCGTCTCCACACAGGGGTAAGAGCAGATGATCCTTCCTCCTCCGCTGATGGTATCGGAGCCTGGTTCTTTTGCCGAGCATACCATCGTGGTGCGCATCCCCAAGATTGTTGACGATGTTCTGGCATGCAATGCCTATCCGCCCGACATCGTTGCCGATCTGCTGGCACTCAAGCGCGAGCTGGCTATGGGGCTGGTTGCCCCACTGCGTGAAGCTACGGACGATGTGGCTTTTTGGCAGCAGGCCTGGGAGCCGTGGCGGAGCCGGACTTGGCGACAACTCCCTTGGTTCTTTGCCGAGGCCTATTTTTACCGCCGTCTTCTGGAGGCTGTGCGTTATTTCCAGGTGGGACCGTGGTATCACGTGGATCCCTTTGACCCGCTCAAGAGAGAAGAGCTGGCTCGATCGCTGAACACCATGGCCGGCTACAGCCAGTCATTTCCACCGACTGACCCTATCGACGAGCAATTCGGCCGCTGGCTGCAGCGCTCCCTGTGGGGTAATCGGGCCGACTTGAGCAATTCGGTGGTCTATGGCCGGGTGCTCGCGGCGAGCGCAGATCGTCGCGAGATACCCGGCCAGGAAAACGACAAGCTGCTCATCGATCACACGGCGCGGGCTTGGACTCTTTTGAGTGCGGGGAAGGTGAGGTCCCTGGGATTCGTCACCGACAACGGTGGGTTGGAGCTGCTATCTGACTTGAGGCTGGTGGATTGGCTGCTCGCACACAACCTAGTCCGAGAGGTACACCTGCATATGAAGCAGCAGCCTTATTTTGTGTCGGATGCGATGCCCAAAGATCTACTGATGACTATCGACGCCCTGCAGAGCGCCCCCCAGGACATTTTGCGCGCCCTGGGGACGCGGGTAGGCCACGCTCTCGCGAGTGGCAGCCTCTCGGTTCACGATCATCCATTTTGGACCACCAGTCTTGGTTTCCATGCTTTCCCTGATGACCTGCGGCGCAAACTCGGCCGGCTCGATCTGCTGGTCATCAAGGGGGATGTCAACTATCGCCGGCTGCTGGATGATCGCCATTGGGACCCCACCACCGACTTGGCTGAAATCACCCGCGATATGCCGACCAGCCTTCTGGCACTGCGCACACTCAAAGGGGAGTTGATCGTCGGCCTAGAAGCGGGGCAAGCCGAATTCCTTGCCCGGCTGGATCCGCAGTGGTTGCTTAATGGCGAGCGTGGGCTAATTCACCTGGTAAATGTGCCTAGTGCGTGATCACTTGGCTGGGGTGGCTGTGCTGCC
Organism: uncultured Anaerolineales bacterium; assembly: GCA_964416075.1. Lineage (GTDB taxonomy): Bacteria > Chloroflexota > Anaerolineae > UBA1429 > UBA1429 > CAYQDH01. Next base: position 32,489 of record CAYQDH010000004.1, read on the forward strand.
GCAGCTCTGGCGAACGACCAGTTGCCCCGAGACACGCGCACCCTCGACGCTCTTCCCCGCCAGTAGGTCGACGATCATGGTCGAAGCAGCGCGAGCCAACCCGTCCAGATCGAAACGAAATGAGGTAAGGGGCGTGGGAAGCCAAAGGCACATCTCATGATCGCCCAACCCTGCAATGGCCACATCCCGTGGACAAGCTAGTCCCAGGTCACGCAGCTGGGTCATCGCTTCTGCGGCCTGGATATCCGAAGCGCAGATCAGCGCCGTAGGGCGATCTGGCTCGGTAAATGCCTTGGCAAAGCGCAGTTTTTCATTTTCGGTGTCCAGGCTGCCAGCAAAAACCCAGTTAAAGGGCAATTCCAGGCCATGCTCCCATAGGGTGCTGGCAAAACCCCAGTAGCGCTTTTGCCCTTCGACCAACGCGGGGTCCAGGCCCGCATAGGCCACGCGTTGGTGGCCCAGGCTGACCATGTGTTCCGTCACCTCTTGCATGCATCGCCCCTCATCCAGTACCGCCGCGGGTGCATCGAGTCCCGCCACCTCATGAAGCAGCAGCAGCACAGGAATCTCAGCCAGGTTGAGCAGTCTCTTGTAGCGTTGGCTCAACTGCCGTTCTGGTCCACTGACGATGGCGAGCGCGGCACGAGTGCCCCTTGCTGTTGCATCAGCGAGAGCGCTCGTCTCTCCTTCGGCTGTGCCATCGATAAAGGCCATGTGCAGGTCGATTTGGGCCAAGGCGAGCTGCACCGCCAGGTCGCGGACGATGGGCGCCGCAAAGGTATCCAATGTGGGGAGGATTAGGGTCACG
>CAYQDH010000004.1:33306-38028 GCA_964416075.1 uncultured Anaerolineales bacterium
GACGAACCAACCAAGGCCATGGTGGCTATAGACACGTCCGGCATGGGCCAGCTCGCGCAATGCGCGCCGGACGGTTATCTGGCTTACGTTGTATAGATCGCAGAGGGCTCGTTCGCTCGGCAGCCTATCCCCCGGGCGCCACTCTTCCGATCGGACCCTTACCAGGACATCATCGACGATGCGCTGATACAGTGGTCTGGAACGGCCATCAGGAGCGCTCATAACAACTCCCTTCAGTAACATACTAACGATAGTGCGCGACAATATACCCGCTATTTAAGCCCCCTGTCAAGCGTTTCCTGGTGGTGCACGATACCCGCAAGTCAAGGGGTAATCCGGGCATCGGGCAGTGTGATCTGCCAGATTACATTATGGCCATAGTCCGCCACATACAAGGCATTATGGCCATCCCAAGCGATATCCGCGGGCAAGCCCAACATGGCCTCTGCGCCCGTGCCGCCACGCAGGCCATACTCGCCCGTCCCGGCCACGGTCAGAACCTGGCCCTCGCGAGTGACCATGCGTACAACGTGATTGTTCATATCGGCCACAAAGAGGTTGCCGCGTTCGTCGAAGGCCAGTCCCACGAGCGGCACGTTGAAGCGAGCCTTTTCGGCCAGTCCATCGACGTAACCGACCTCGTTTGTGCCCGCATAGGTGCTGACCTTGCCGTCCGGTGACAGCCTACGAATACAGGCATTGGCGCCCTGGCCGGACGCTCCCAGAGGACCGCCATCGGCGATATAGAGGTACCCCTGCGCATCAAAGGCCAGGCCATTGGGGTGCGTGAACTCGGCATCAAGGGCGGGGCCATCCTGGTAGCCATAGCCGCCCGAGCCAGCCAGCGTACCCACCACGCCCGCTGGATTCAGCAGGCGCACGCGATTGTTTAGTGCGTCGGTAAGGCATACCACATCCCCCTGCCCAACGACCACATCGCCCGGGACATTAAAGGCCGCCTCCGCCACAGGACCGTCGCGGAATCCGGACATGTCGCTGCTGAGGCGGATCAAACGACCCTCCTCGACCAGGGTCAAGCCACTTTTGCTATCGACCACGTACACCTGTCCCTTTGATCCCACCGCGATGCCTCGGGGATGCAGGAAAGGACTATTGAGGCTATCGGGCCACTGCGCATCCTTGCTTGGGCCGCCCACCCAGGTCCACACGAAACCTGTTGGATCGATGACTCGGATGCGACCGCTGCCCAACTCGGTCACATACAGGTTGCCCCCGGAGTCTGATGCCTCGCCATCTGATGGCGCGCCATCAGATGGCGAGGCATCAAAGGCCACCCCAAAGGGACCGTCAAAGCTTGCCTCATCTCCCGGCCCATCGATGCCGCCCGCTTGGCCCGTTCCGGCATAGATGCGCACCTCAACGCCAGGGAGGTATTGCTGGATGCGATCGACTGGCGCAGGTGTAGCAGCGCCCGAGGAAAGGCCGGGGATCATGATACGCTGACGGGGAGCAACGAGCTTGCTCGCGCTTGGCGTCGGTGGGAGGGTCACAGGTGCAGGGAGTTCGCCCATCCTCAATCGCTGGGCGGGCGGCGTTGGACACTCGGCCTCGAGGCAGATACATCCAAGCAGCGCGATGGCCAGGCTGATAGTTATTGCGGTGGTACCGATAATGTGGATGAACCGGCGCAAGGTCACTCGTCCTTTCGAAATTCATCGCTCGCCCACCCCAAACAGGGGCCAGCCCGAACAGAGAGGAAACGATCAGCTCTTTTGGACCAACCAACCGGCCATATTGTGCACCAATTGCTCGGCAGAAAGCAAGTGATTCTGGCATCCCGACACCGCGGGCAATGCGCAACACAGCAATTCGCCACAGCCCCAAGGGATGATGCTCATGGCCGAACCCAGTTGTGGGAGGGGCGTCTCACCTTCGCTGGTAAAGGCACAGCCGCCCACGAGCGTATCACCCGGCAATGACCGGATAATATCGTGGGGAATAAGCCCTACCTGCATATGCCCCCAGATGCCTGCCTCTGCCACGCCTCTCAACAGAGGGTGACGATGGCTGTAGATCCACCCCCCGAACCGGCCATTTAGTAAGGGTAGCAATCGAGGCTGGCTGCCCTGGAGGAGCGTAGCCAGGGTCGCCAGAGCTTGTTCGCGATCTGGGCTCGCCTCAGGCAACAGTAGCGCCACTCGGCTCTGCTGTTGTTGAGCCTGGCCTAGAATGCGCGAGAGGTCCCGACCGTCGTCCCAGCTTATCAAGAATAGGTGGCGTGGCGGGACTCCAGCCCGATAGGACGGCCATCCCATCGCAGCGGTCTGCCACACCGGGCTCAAGATGCCGGTGGTATCGAGGATCTCACCACCGGGCGGCCATGCCGGAGGCACATCGGAAACCCAGAACCTGTGCTCTACTTCGCAGAGTGTGCGGTCACCTCGCCTGAGCTCGAGGCGACAACTCTGTGGACCTTCATCCGCAGCAACCAAGGCATCGGCGCTCAAATCGATTTGTCCGAGGCGTTCCTGCCAGGACGACCCGTTCAGCACGACGGGCCACCCGCCTCGCGCGACCACTCGGCCATCTGAAGCTCTTTGCTCCCATAGAAGAAAGAGGCCCTGCTGTGGCCCCCTTTCATTGAGAGCCCAAACCTCCACAAGACAAGCATCCCGCGCGCGCATCCGGCTCGGCAGGCCACGGAGCGCGATAGTTAATGGCTCGTTAGCCTGGGCGATGGCACAGGCGTTCACCCGCACACGGCGGAATATGTCAACCAAACCACCGTTACCAGTCATCGGCGTGCTGCTCCAGCCGTTGATGGCTAACCCGCCGCAGCCTGTGTTCAGCCGGTGGGCTTGGATCGTGCGACTGATAGCGTACTCTTGCGGCTCGCGCGTAGCGCGGCAAAAGGCGTCCACATCGGCAAAGGTGCGGCGCATATCCAGGGCTGCCCAGTCCCGTGCCATGCTCTCTCGTTCATCGCGGGCCTGCTGCGCGTCCGAGCCGGGTAGCACGCGATCACCATAGCGACGCTCAGTGGCGGAAAGGTCGGGGAGCCCAGCGAAGCAGGTGGGTTGGGTGTCGATGATGAGGCCATCCTGCTGGGAGCTGCCGAGTGACAGGATCTCGGCTTCCAGATCGTTTTGCCATACAGGAGCTATGCTCGTTTTTTGGCGGACATTATAGAGGTCGAACCTCAGCGGGCTGTAGGGGTTGTGGGCGATGGCACGGCCATATCTCGAGCCCCAGCTTGCCAGGCGTGTGGGGTCCTCGGTGCTGACCAGATCGAGCAGGTCCTCATTGGCCACGACGTGTTCCATCGTGCGTTGAGATGGCAAGGTGCAGGTGTAGTCTGGCTGGCCGTAGGTCAGATGCCACCACACCAGACTGGGATGGTTGCGGTCGCGGCGGGCCAAGCGACGCGCCCTGGCCCTGGATAGTTGGAAGCAAAACGCCTGGGCATCGGCTTGTGGGATTAACTCTGCTCGCGGCCCGGGCATTCCCGCTGGGTCCTGGACGATCATCAGGCCGAGGTGATCTGCTGCGTCCAGCAAGGAGGGTGCTCCCGGAAAGCCGCGCAGCAGAAGAGCGTTTAGGCCGAGCACCCGGGCGGCCCTCACCTCCTGCTCGGCGAGATGCGCACTAGGAAAGGCCAGGTTGTGCGGATACCAGCCCCAGGAGGTGGCTGCGCGCAGGAAAACCCGCTCACCGTTGAGATATAGCTGGGATCCACGCGCCTCCAGTGTGCGCAACGCCCATGTAGCGGACATGGTATCCTGGGATCCGTCGCCGTACACCGTCGCTTCGGCCCGATAGCAATAGGGGTGGTCGGGCGTCCATGACTGGGGATTGGGGATGGCTATCTGGAGGTCCAGAGTGCTGTGGTCGTGATGCGCCGCCAGGTTAGGCCGATGGCATTCGGCCACCAGTTTGCCCGTTTCGTCATAGATCCGCGCTGATAGGCGAATCTCGCGCCGTGGTAGGTCCGACGTGGTGTTACGATGGTGGCCCAAGGTGACGCGCAAAGTGACCGAAGCAAGACCGGGATCGGGCATGGCTTGCAGAGCCTCTATATAGTCCGAGGCGGTGACGATCAGCGATACCTTGCCCCAGATGCCGCCCACATCATGGCTGGCGGGCAAACACAGGCCGGCCCAGCGGATCGGCATTTCGTCACCAGAGGATGTCGAGCCGCCGGGATTGGTGATACGCAAGGCCAGTTCCTGCTGGTGTCCGGGCCGAATCTTATCCGTTAGGTCTACCTCAAAGGGTGTGCAGCCCTCCAGATCATAGCCCACCAATTCCTCATCGAGGTAGACCTCGGCGCGCAGACGCACGGCGTCGAAACAGAGGCGCGCCACGCGGTTCTCCCAATCGTCGGGGATGAAGAGAGGACGCCATTGCCAGGCCACACCGTGATAGCCTGGCCTGGAAAGAGACCAGGTACCGGGCACCTGAAGCGATTCCAGCCCGTGTTCCATCCCATGCCAGCCTGCCGTGGGGGGGTGACGAGGGATATCTTGCAAGGGGGTACCAGGCAACAGGGGGGTCTCGCTATCCCAGGAGGCGGATTCGGGGTCCGTCATGCCGATGACGCCGAGGCCGCTGATGCGCGTGAACGCCTCGCCGGGTCCCTCAATCTGAATGACAGGCGCGTTACTGTCCGCTTTGGTCCCTGAGCCGCGGAACAGCACGGTCTTGTCCATGCCCGCACCGACAAGGCTGACGCCCACCGGCACGCGAACCGTACCCACGGCC
>CAYQDH010000005.1:0-8438 GCA_964416075.1 uncultured Anaerolineales bacterium
GGGCGGAAGCCTGGCGCGTGCGGGCGAATTATCATCCGCCGACAATCCGGTTCGATCGACCGCTGCGCACGTTGCCCGTAAGCGTGACGGGCAGAGCCTGCGCGCTACGCTGCGCCCATTGTGGTGGTCACTATTTGGAGCATATGTGCTCCATCTGGGATTTGCGGACCAATGGTGCGAAAAAGAACACCAGTAGCCTGCTCATCTCCGGGGGTTGCAACCCTCAAGGACGCGTTCCTGTCGCCGAGCACCTGGATTTGATTGCTCAGCTCAGAGAGGGCCGGCGGCTGAACTGGCACGTAGGGATGATCGAAGAAGAGACCATCCGGATGATCGCGCCGCTGGTGGATGTGGTTTCCTACGATCTGGTGGGTGATCGAGAGACGGCGCGGGAAGTCTATGGGTTGGATCTGGCGTTGGACGATTATATGCAGACCTTCGATTTGTTAAGGCGCTACGTGCCTGTGGTGCCGCACCTGACCATCGGTCTGAGAGGAGGGAGGATCAGTGGTGAGCACGCCGTCATCGAGGCGCTGGCCGCGCGCGATGTGACCTCCTTGATCCTGATCATCCTGATACCCACCGAGGGGACGGCCTACGCCGGGTGCTCACCGCCGCCCCAGCTGGAGGTGGCTAAGGTGATGATTGACGCGCGCCTGCGCTTGCCTCGAGCGAAGCTGACGCTGGGCTGTATGCGGCCCCATGGGACCTATCGGCAGGCGGTGGATGTGCTGGCTATCCAGGCGGGTCTCAACGGCATCGTCAACCCATCGGGCACGGCGGAGAGGGAAGCGCTGCGTCGCGGCCTGAGTATCGACTGGGGGGAAGAGTGTTGCGCCCTACCGTAGACGGTGACCAACCGGGCGGAGGTGGTCTGCCTGGCGACGATCGTGGCCCTTCGGTCGATACTGGCTCACACGAGCCCGCAGATTGGCCGACCAAGGAGACATCACCTGAGCATGGTTCTGCCTGGCGTGTATCCTCGGGCAGCGCGGCGGTGTTGGGGTTGTGTGCGATGCGCATGGATGCGGCGCCTACCACGGCCTACCTGATGTTGGGGGAAAGGTGCCTGCGCGACTGTGCCTTTTGCACCCAAGCGCGTTCCAGCCGGGCGCCCGTGGCCGCGCTGTCTCGGGTGCTCTGGCCCGAGTACCCTTCTGAAGAGGTGGCCCTGGCCATCGCGGAAGCTCACGCCCGGGGTCAGATCGCGCGCGCCTGCTTCCAGGTGACGGTGGGGCCGCAGCATCTGCAGCATACGCGGCAGGCTGTCGCCGAGCTGGCTTCGCACTCGACCGTGCCGATTTGCGCGTCTGTGCTCCCGCGAAGCGTGGAGGATGTGGGATCGCTGTTGTCAGCGGGTGCGGAACGTGTTACCATTGCCCTGGATGCGGCCTGCGAGCGCGTCCATCGCCAGGTCAAGTCGGGCTCTTGGCCCCAGGCGATGGCTCTTCTTGAGGCCTGCGCCGGGCTTTATCCCGGTCGCCTGGGCACGCATTTGATCGTGGGGCTGGGAGAGACCGAGCGCGAGATGGCCGACTGCATCCAGCACGTGGTCGACTTGGGGGTACACGTGGCGCTCTTTGCCTTTACACCCGTATCCGGTACGGCGATGGCCGATCGCCAGCCGCCCTCTCTGGCGCAGTATCGGCGCATGCAGGTGGCTCGCTGGCTGATCGTCCAGCGCCAGCAGCGCGCCGAGTGTTTTCGCTACGCTGGCGACGATGCTCCATTGGTCGACTATGGCCTGTCCAAGGACGATCTGCGCAGCCTGCTGCGCACGGGTGAAGCTTTCCAGACCTCTGGTTGCCCGGGATGCAACCGACCCTACTATAACGAGCGTCCTGGCGGCGTCCTGTACAACTACCCCAGGCCCCTCATGGCCGCCGAAGTCGAAAAGGAGATCGAGGCCCTCATCGGGCTTGACGTGTGCGTTCTGTCCGGATAACCTATTCGCAGCAAACTCCGATGGAGGAGGGAAGATGGCAAAAAAGACAGCGTTGTATGATCGCCACGTGCAACTGGGTGCGCGGATCGTTGATTTCGCAGGCTGGCTCTTGCCCGTGCAGTATCCCAGTGGTCCCATCGCCGAGCACCATGCGGTGCGCCAGGGAGTCGGATTGTTCGATATCGATCACATGGGCCAAGTCATCGTGCAAGGCCCCGATGCCCTGCCGTATTTGCAGCACATCATGACGGCCGACGTAGGCGTTTTCGAACCGAACAGCGCCAACTACTCGCTGATGTGCTACGATGACGGCGGCGTTGTGGATGACACGTTCATCTACGCGATGCCTGGCCACTATTTTGTGGCCATCAATGCGTCGAACAATGCCAAGGATACCCGCTGGATGAGGTATCATCAGGGCTCGTTCGATGTGGATGTGCGCAACATCTCGGATGAGACCTACATGCTTGCGCTCCAGGGACCCCAGGCGCCGGCCGTCCTGCAGCCCCTATGCGATTCCGACTTGGCCCAGTTGTCTTATCACACCGGAATCTATACGCAGGTGGCAGGCGTGAAGACCTTGGTCGGGCGCACGGGGTACACCGGTGAGGACGGCTTTGAGTTGTTCTTCCCCACGAGCCAGGCCGTACAGGTGTGGGACCAACTGATGGAGACGGGCGCGCCGCTGGGCTTGGCGCCAGTGGGTTTGGCTGCTCGGGACTCGTTGCGCTTTGAGCCCTGCATGCCTCTCTATGGCCAAGAGATCACCGCGGACACTGACCCCTATGAGGCGGGGCTTGGCTGGGCAGTGGCCCTGGACAAAGGTCCATTCCTGGGCCGTGAGGCGTTGCTCAAGTCACGATTAGAAGGGACGCCGAACAAGTTGGTGGGGTTTCAAATGACCCAAGGCGGAGTGCCTCGGCATGGCTACGAGGTGGCGGTCGATGATGTGGTAGTGGGCGAGGTAACCAGCGGAATGTTTGCGCCGACCCTGAACAAGTATTTGGGCTTGGCCTATGTGCCGGCCCAGTACGCGGCGGTGGGTACCGAATTGGGTATTATCATCCGTGACAAGGTCAAGCTGGCCGTCGTGGTGAAAAGGCCGTTCTACACGCCGCGCTATTTCAGGTAGGCGACAGTATTCAGTGTTTGTGCGAGTCATTGCGTCTCAGCTACGATTGGTGCAGGGTGTGGCATCGCATATCGCTTGCGCAGTTCACGTGCTTGCGCACTAAACCGTCGAGGGTGCACGGGCCAATCAAGCAGCCCAAGGTCCGACCATTCAAGGAGGTAAGGGGAGTATGAGCATCAAAGTAGATCCAAGGTGTCGCTATACCAAGACACACGAGTGGGTGCGTATTGAGGGAGATCATGGCTATGTGGGTATTACGGACTATGCCCAGCAGCAACTGAGCGATGTCGTCTATGTGGAGGTTCCTGAGGTAGGGGACACATTCAACGCGGGGGAGGTCTTTGGGGTCGTCGAATCGGTCAAGGCGGCCTCGGATACCTATTTACCCATGGGCGGAGAGATCGTCGAGGTGAACCACGATCTGGAAGACAGCCCGGACTTGGTGAACCAGGACCCCTATGGCGAGGGTTGGTTTATCAAGGTCACCATCGATGATCCCGATGAGGCCAATGAGCTGATGAGCGCTGAAGCTTACGAGGCGTTCGCCGAAAAGGCTCTGGCGGAGGGAGGCCACTAGATGACGTATATTCCCCATACCGATGCCGAGCGCGGAGAGATGCTGGCCCGGATTGGGGTGCACAAGATCGAGGATCTGTTCAAATCCGTGCCCGAGGCGCATCGCTTTCCACAGATCGACCTGCCCGAGCCCCTCTCAGAGCTCGAGATTCTGGAAGAACTGCGTGTCATGGCGGAGGAGAACGACGATCTGCAGCACTACCCTTCCTTTCTGGGTGCAGGGGCCTATCACCATTTTGTACCCAGTGTGGTCAACCACATCATCGGGCGCTCCGAGTTCTACACAGCGTACACGCCATACCAGCCCGAGGTGAGCCAGGGTACTCTGCAAAGCATCTTTGAATACCAGACGATGATCTGCGATCTGACGGGCATGCCCGTGAGTAACGCCTCGCACTATGATGGAGCCACGGCGCTTGCCGAGGGCGTGCTGATGGCTTTGGCAGTGGCCAGGGGGCGGCGCAACCGCATAGTGATGGCACGTACCGTGCACCCCGAGTATCGCGAGACGGTGCGCACATACAGCCAGGGGCTCGACCTCGAAATTGTCGGAGACGATGCCCCGCGCGACCGGCGAGCGCTGCTGGAGCTGGTGGACGACAAGACCGCCTGCCTGGTGGTGCAGAATCCCGATTTCCTGGGGCGAATCCTCGACCTTAACGGGCTGGCGGAGCAGGTGCACGCTCGTGGCGCGCTCCTGATCCTGGTCTGCGATCCCATTTCCCTGGGCATGCTCAAGACCCCTGGCGCCTACGGCGCCGATATCGCCCTGGGAGAAGGCCAGTCTTTGGGCAACTCATTGAACTATGGTGGACCTTACCTGGGCTTCTTTACCTGCGCAGAGGAACATGTGCGACGTATGGCCGGCCGCCTGGTGGGGCAGACCGTGGATGGACAAGGGCGCACGGGCTATGTCCTTACCCTGGCGACTCGTGAACAGCACATTCGTCGGGAGAAAGCCACCTCCAATATCTGCACCAACCAGGGACTCGTGGCTCTCGCTGCAGCAGTCTACCTGGCAGCCCTGGGCAAGTGCGGCCTGGCCCGATTGGCGCAGCTGTGCTATCAGCGCGCCCACTATGCCGCGAACCGCATCGGCTCGATCCCGGGGTACGAGGTCGACACGTCGACACCCTTCTTCCAAGAGTTCGTCGTTCGCTGCCCCATACCCGCGAACGAGCTCAACGAAGTCCTGCTGGAGGACTATGACATCGTAGGGGGCTATGACCTGAGTGTGGCGTACCCCGAGCTGGACAACCATATGCTGTTCTGCGTGACAGAGATGAACCCTGTCGGTGAGATCGAAGAGCTGGCCGAGGCTCTGGAGGAGATCAACTATGGGTGAGCCTATAATCTACGAGTACAGCGCCCCCGGGCGTTGCGCGGCGAGCCTGCCCGAAGCCGGTGTGCCGCTCACTGATCTCCCCCCCGCAGATCTGCTGCGCGATGACCTGCCATTGCCCGAGGTCACAGAGGTGGACCTGGTGCGCCACTATGTGCATCTTTCGCAGCTCAACTATGGCGTTGATGTGGGATTCTATCCCCTGGGTTCGTGCACCATGAAGTACAACCCCAAGGTCAACGAGGATGCTGCGCGCTTGCCCGGGTTTACGGCTACGCATCCTTACCAGCCGGAGCAGATGGTGCAGGGTAATCTGCGGCTCATGTGGGAGTTGCAGGAGTATCTCATGGCCATCTCTGGCTTTGATGCCATGAGCCTGCAACCTGCAGCAGGGGCCCATGGAGAGCTCACCGGAGTGCTGATGATCCGCGCCTACCACGAATCTCGCGGCGACACGCAGCGCAAGCAGATCCTCATCCCCGACTCGGCTCATGGCACCAACCCCGCGTCGACCGTGATGGCTGGATTTGAGACGGTGGAAGTCAAGACGGATGCGCGCGGCAATGTCGACCTCGAGAATCTCCGCGCCCATTTGAGCAACCAGGTCGCGGGCATGATGCTCACCAACCCCAACACGCTAGGGCTGTTCGATGAGAATATCCTAGAGATCACCCGGCTGGTGCACGAGGCCGGCGGCCTGATGTACGGGGACGGCGCCAACCTGAATGCTCTCCTGGGCATAGCGCGTCCCGCGGACCTCGGCTTTGACGTGATGCACATCAACCTGCACAAGACCTTTTCCACACCCCATGGGGGCGGCGGCCCGGGCTCTGGGCCGGTGGGCGCTACGGCGGCATTGGCCGATTTCCTCCCAGGGCCGATCGTCATCGCCGAAGAGTACCTGGTGGATGAGACCCCCTGGGCGGATGAAGAAGAGGATGACTGGGGCAACGGTAACCACACGGACGAAGATGAGGATGAGGAAGCCGACGAGGGGGATGAGGACGAGGCAGACATCTGGGACGAAGAGGATGACGATGACCTCGACATGGAGGCCTACGAGCCATACTTTAGCCTCTACATGCCTGCTCGCTCGATCGGCCGGGTCAAGTCCTTCTATGGCCATTTCGGTATGATGGTGCGTGCGTACACCTACATTCGCATGTTGGGCGCCGAGGGGCTGCGGGAGACCAGCCTGAACGCGGTGCTGAACGCCAACTACCTACAAGCCATCCTGAAGGAGGTTTTTCCCCTGCCGCACGATCGTATCTGCATGCACGAGTTTGTGCTGGAGGGCAAGATCGATGGTGCGCCGGACATTCGAGCGCTGGATATCGCCAAGCGGCTGATCGACTATGGCATCCATCCGCCGACCAACTACTTTCCTCTCATCGTTCCCGAGGCGTTGATGATCGAGCCAACAGAGACGGAAAGCAAGCGCACGCTGGGCTCTTTCTGTGACACGATGAAGACGATCGTTCAGGAGGCGCGAGAGAATCCCCAGTTGCTACACGATGCGCCGGTTAATGCCCCCGTGGGGCGGCTGGACGAGGTGCGCGCTGCGCGCAACCTCATCCTGCGGTGGCAGCGAGGCGCCTAGGTATGACCTTGGTGTGCGAGTATCCACCGGGTGCAATGATCTGCGCCCGGTGGGCGCCTACCCGACATGTTCCGACTCAGAGCGCTGGGTGAGTCGATGCTCTACCTGGTGGCTACGCCAATAGGCAACTTAAGTGATATCTCTTTGCGCGCTCTGGAGACGCTGAAGCAGGTCGACGTGATCGCCAGCGAGGATACGCGCAAGACCGGGCGCTTGCTCAAGCATTTCGGCATCCAAAAGCCGCAAATCTCCTTTCACGAGTACAACGAGAAGCAAGCAGGACCCAGGCTACTGGCGTTGCTGGAGGAGGGGCAATCGATTGCCCTGGTGACCAACGCCGGGACGCCTGGTATCTCGGACCCTGGCTATTCCCTTGTGCAGCTGGCGATCCAGGCCGGGCAGCCGTTGACCATGATCCCCGGTCCCGCGGCGTTCGTCATGGCGGCTGTGCTGTCGGGTTTGCCGCTGCACAGCTTTACCTTCCGCGGTTTTACGCCCCACAAGATGGGCGCGCGGCGCCGCTTCTTCCAGGCGGACGCAAGCTCGCCCTACACTCTGATCTACTATGAGAGCCCCCACCGCCTGTTAGTCTCCTTGGACGATGCTCTAGAGGTCTTTGGCGACCGTCCTGCTGCTCTGGCCAACGATCTCACCAAGATGTTCGAAGCGGTGCACCGTGGGACACTCTCGACGATCCGCGCCCGATTGGCGGAGAGTAAGCTTCAGGGCGAGTTTGTGCTGGTCATCGCTGGGGTAGAGTGATACGGCCCTTTGCGAGCCTCCCGTGGGCCTGGCCGCGCCAGACCCCGGGAGGTTTTTTGTCGCTATTCCTGCATCGGTAGCTCCACCGGGCGGTGTAGCTCCCCGGAACGATAGGCAGCCAGAACGATCTCCAGCGCCTTGCGGCCATCCAGCCCCGTGACGGGCGGCTCTTTGCCATCCATCACGGCCGCCGCAAAGCGGGAGACGATCTGTTGGCGATCGGATAGGGGGCCGCTGTAGCGGACCGGGTGCCAGGTGTTGGGCATCCCGCCCTCGGGTGGCTCCTGCAGGTAGATGAGGGGCTGAGCGGCCAAGATGAGCTGTCCCTTGGTGCCATAGATACGCGGGCCTCGTAGATCCTCATGAGCGCCCCCGCGGAACGTCGAGCCTCCATGAAGGACCCCGATGGCCTGGTTCTCGTAGCGCACCAAGACCCCAATGGTGTCCTCCACCTCCACGTCGGTATTCAGGGTGCCGTACTCGGCATACACGCGTGTGGCCTCCAGCCCCGTAACCCAGCGCACGGTGTTCAGGTCGTGGATGAGGTTCATCATCAAGACGCCTCCGCCGGCCTGTGCCTTGATGGTACGCCAGGTGGTGTGGACGCGTTGGGTGTAGCCCCCGGTCCAGTAGGTCTCGGGCTTGTTGGCCAGAGTATTGAGGCGGATGGACATCACATCGCCGAGAATACCCGCCCGGACCAGGTCACGGGCCGCGGCCATGGCCGCATCGACTTGGGCATAGAAAGCCACCCCCAACGTGACGCCGTTCTGCCGGCAGGCGTCGATGATCGCATCGGCATCGGCCAGGGTGATGGCGATCGGTTTCTCCATCAGCACATGCTTGCCCGCTCGGGCGGCAGCAACGCCGATGGGCATGTGGGTGTAGTGCGGCGTCGCCACATAGACCGCATCGACCTCGGGGTTGCTTAGCACGTCGCCGATGGAAGTGGTGGTCGGCACACCATAGAACTCTGCGAGGTCCGCCAGCACCTCGGGCCGCTCGTCCATCAGCACGGCGATGCTGGTGTTGGGCGCTGCGTTGATGCCCTCGCAGGTCTGGGCTGAGATCTCGCCGCAGC
>CAYQDH010000005.1:8538-15496 GCA_964416075.1 uncultured Anaerolineales bacterium
GTGTTGGGCGCTGCGTTGATGCCCTCGCAGGTCTGGGCTGAGATCTCGCCGCAGCCGATGACGCCAAAACGCAATACGGATGACATAATCCTCGCCTCCTCAAAAATCATGATCTTTGCTCCCGTCCATTACACCTGCAATCCGCTGACGCGTCAAGCTCCCTGTAATCCAGGGCTCAGGGCTGCACAATTGCCGCCAGTCCGTCATGCTGAGCAACGTCAAGATCTCCGTTTGCTATAGCAGGCCCATATCATTTGTAGCCCTGGCGGCGATCCGAGCGACTTTGGCGCAGCCCTGGTGTTCACGCAAAAAGCAATTGACAGGCCCCCTGGGCGGTGCTATGATGGGGCTGTTCATCGTTCAAGAGCGACCCGCTGCATTGGTCCATCCTGTACGTCTGCGGCGGTTTCGTGGTGTGCGGTGCTGGAGGGATGCGCATGACGGCGCGAATCTGAGGCCGGCCAGGCTTGGGGTATAAGCCTGGTCGGCTTCTTTTTTGTGGCGCCCGAGAAGATCGACATGACGTTCTGGCAGAGGTGCAGCCGGCCGGCGCAGAGGGGCAGGGCGAAGCCCGATGGACCGCTGCGTTGTGGCCGCCAAGGCGCGTGCAGGCCCCTTGGGGTAGTTGGCAGCGTCTGAGCATGCAGGTAACGGGAGGTGTCCATGGCGGAGCTGATCTATACGGCGATCCTATCACTGGACGGGTATATCGAGGACCCCAGCGGCAACTTTGATTTCTACGAGCCGGAGGAAGAATTCCACACCTTCATCAATGACCTCGAGCGCGGCGCCGGCATCCATCTGTATGGGCGGCGCCTGTACGAGACGATGGCCGTCTGGGAGACGGACCCCAGCCTGGCGGCCGCCGCGCCGTACACGCGGGACTATGCCCAGATCTGGCAGGCGGCGGAAAAGATCGTCTATTCGAGGACGTTGCCGGCTGTGTGGACCACCAGGACGCACCTGGAGCGGGCGTTCGATGCGCCGGCGGTTCGCGAGCTAAAGGCGTCGGCGGCGCGCGATATCGCCATCGGCGGGGCCAACCTCGCGGCGCAGGCCTTTCGGGCGGGGCTGGTGGACCGCTGCCGCCTCTTCGTGGTGCCGGTGATCCTGGGCGGCGGGAAACGGGGGCTGCCCGCCGACGTGCGCCTGGCGTTGGAGCTGGAGGAACAAAGGCGCTTTGGGAGCGGGCTGGTGTACTTGGGGTACCGGGTGAGGGATTCCTCGAGCTGAGCTCTCTGCCGTGTTCAGCCTTGCCCCAGGCCAAGGCCTCAGGCAAAGAGTGCCGAGCGTGCCTGCGCGGGATGAGGAGGGGGAGGGGTTCTCTGTAGCAAGGATGTAGATGGATCGTGCGCGCCTGATCGAGCGAGGCTCCGCCATTTGCCGAATCGTGGAGCCTCGCTCGTCCTATCGCCTGCCGGTCAACGATGCTATAATCAGAAGCATATTCATTCGTGCAGAGGAGGCCATGCTATGGCCAAGAAAGCAATCGGACCCTCGACCTCGCTGTTTCCCATGCCCGCGCTGCTGGTGGCGGTGAAAACCGGCGAGAATACGGCCAACATCCTGACCATCGCCTGGGCCGGGATCGTGGGCGGCAACCCCCCGATGATGGCCCTGGAGATCGGCGGTTCACATTATTCGACGCCTTTTATCGATGCCGAGGGCAACTTTACCGTGAACATCCCCCGCAGCGACCAGGCCATCCCCGCGGATTATTGCGGGCTGGTGAGCGGCAAAAAGGACCCGCGTAAGCCCGAGACCTGTGGGTTCACCATGGTCCCCTCGACCAAGATCTCCTCGCCCATGATCGCCGAGTGCCCCGTCAACCTGGAATGCCGCATCCTGCGCAAGGTGGAGGCGGGCAAGGGGTTCTTCTACCTCGTAGAGATCGTGGAGACCCATGTGGACGAGAACGTGCTGGTGGGCGAAAAGAAGGTGGATATCGATGCTCGCTTGCTCGATCCACTGATCTTTACGCCCGACGGGGCCTATTACAAGCTGGGAGAGCGTGTGGCCAAGGCCTGGGACGCGGGCAAGGCGCTCAAGAAATAGCGCGGCGGGCCTGGCTAACAGCTTAGCTTGTCGACCGTGCGGGCGATGATCTCGTCTTGCAGGTTCCCCCAGAGCGACGTAAAAGGGGCGCTGCAGGGCTCGCGCCTCACGAATGACCTCCGGCTGGCCCTCGGTTTGAGCCAGGGATTCCGCGCGCAGGCTGGCGGCGCGTGGGTCCCCTAGTTGGCGGCTGTTCAGCGCCCTCTCCTTGAGCCTGCGTGTCCTGTCATTCATCGCGATCTCCAATTCATCTTCGGGAAAAGTCGGCCAAATGCCCGTGTTTCTGCGAGTGTTGGCCAACGGCGCGCTGCGCATCAGCGGCGATAGGGGTCGAACTCTCTAAAGGCTTGCAGCATGACCTCTTTCTTCCACAGGGGCACTCCGATGGCCTCGCCGTCCCCATAGTCCGAGAGCACGAAACCACCCACGGGCGTGGACCAGTGCTCCATGAGCAAGCGCGCCTCGGCCCGAATGTCGTCAGCATCCGCGTAGGGCAGCGTGGCCTGGATGTCACACAGGGACTCGAAGCAGATGCGCCCAGCGTACTGCTTGCCCACCTCTTCGATTCCCAGGGCACGCGGTTGCTGCAGGTTGATCGCATCCAGCCCGATCTCGATGAGCGGCTCTATGATCTTGTTCACCTTGCCACAGGAATGCATCCACACATCCCAGCCCTGGGCGTGGGCCGCCTCAAAGATGCGCGCATAGCGTGGCTGGAAAAAGTCGCACCACATGCGGGGACTGACAAAGGTATCCAGCTCGGATCCCCAGTCGTCTGTAAAGGTAAAACCATGGATGCGCCCTGGAAAGCGCTGGCCGATATTGCGGATCACGGCGAGGTCGAACGCTACAATGCGGTCGGCCAGGTACTCCATGCGGCCACGATCGGTGTATAGCTCGGTCAGTACGTTGGTCATGCCCCGCAGGGAATGCATGCGCTCAAAGAGCAGCATAAAGATGCTGGTGGTCACGTATTTGTCTTCCGAGCCGGCAAAACGATCCTCCATCCCTGCATAGTAGGCCACGTCTTCGGCGTCGGGCCACTGGTACGTGTCGATGGCTGACCAATCCTCAATGGGATGTCCTTTGACCTGCCCCATGTTGGCCACCTCGCTGCGGGCCCACAGGCAATGCCATTCGTCGTAAGTCTGTCGCAAGGCATGATCGCCCGTGCCGATAGCGTTCGTAGGCACGCCGTGCGTGTCGTTGAGGCCCAGTGTGGAAAAGCGCATAGGGAGTCGGTCCGGGCCCTGAAAGTGGAGTGCCCTTTTGACGACCTCGTATGGTTTCATGCTCATGGTTCGGTTCTCCCGTCTACCGGCGAATGGCAGGATATGCAGGCGCCATTCTACTTCCGGCGCCTCTTCGCTGCAACATCTTACACATTCGGGGTAGGCTCGCCCGGATCTATTGCGCCAGGTTCCGTGCTCTCCTATAATGGCCTCCGTGCGTCGGGAAAGACTCGGAGAAGGAGCAAGATCATGGACTACAAGCTGGTCGTCATCGGCTCGTCGGGTCACGCGGGGGTGGTGCTCGGAGAGCTGCTGCGTTTCCCTCAACTGCGATTTGTGGCTACCGCGCCATCCTATCGAGGGGAGGATGTCTCGGGCCATCTGCGGGCGCCCAATCCCCACGGTGCGCCTCGGCGCTACGACGATTGGCGCGCCATGATGGATGCCGAACAGCCCGATATCGTCACGGTCTGTGGACGATACGACCTCAACGCGCCTTTGGCCATAGAGGCGGCCCGGCGAAAATGCCATGTCATCTGCGACAAGCCCGCGGCTCAGACGATGGGGGACCTGGTCGATCTGCGCCGTGTGGTGGCTGAGATGGGCGTGCAATACGCGATTATGTTGGTCATGCGCTATGAGCCGGCCTATTTCACGGCGCAGCAGTTAGTGTGCCAGGGGCTCATCGGCGAGCCGTACCTGGTCACCGCGCAAAAGTCCTACCGGTGGGGGGCCAGCCGTCCCGAATTCTATGGCCTGCGGGAACAATATGGCAGTACCATGACCTGGGTGGGTATCCACGCTTTCGACTATGCCCGGTGGGTGGCTGGGGTTGACTATAGCGAGGTGTTCGCTTACCACGCGAACAAGGTCCACACGGAGCGACCGGGGTGTCAGGATGTGGCCACGGTCATCGCGGGCCTGGCCAACGGGGGAAGCGCCGTGTTCAACCTCGACTACCTGCGGCCGGCGGCCTCGCCGACACACGGCGATGATCGCTTGCGGATCGCCGGGTCGCAGGGTGTTCTCGAGGTGTGCGATGAAGGTCGACGCTTGCGTGTAACCACCGCGCAGCGCCATGTGGAAGCGTGGCCGCTGGCAGGCCCCGGGCGCAGCTTGGTGGGCGACCTGTTGGCTGCCCTGGAAGGGCAAGGCAGCCTGTTGGTGCCCCCCGAGGAGGCTTTTCGTATCACCGCCTTTGCTATCCGCGCCACCGAGGCCGCCGATACGCATCAGGTGACGCCTGTGACTTGGCCCTGGTAGGTTAGTCAGCAGTGGCCGTGAGCCCGATGATCCGGGCTCACGGCCACTTGTCTCAAACCTCTCGAATTTGGCTCGTACGCCAGCCGAGGGGGTGGATCCTCAGGATCCGCTGGATGGAGCACACGCCTCATCGGGCAACACTGCCAGCAGACGCTCTACGATAGGCGCGAACTCGGACGCCTGGTACTCTTCCAGCCGGCCGCTATCGCCCAGCTCCGCGATGCTTGGATTGAGCGGCAGGCGCCCCAACAGGGGCACCCTCATCGTCGCCGCCAGGTCGGCTGACGTGCTGGACCCAAAGACCTCGATCACTTTGCCGCAATCGGGACATTTGACATAACTCATGTTCTCGATGATGCCCACGAGGGGCACCCCCAGCTGCTCCGCCATGGACGCTGCCTTGCGCACCACCATTCCCGCCAATGACTGGGGCGAAGTGACCAGTACGATGCCGTTGAGTGGCATGGATTGCATGACGGTGAGCGATGCGTCGGAGGTGCCGGGCGGCAGGTCGACAATCAGATAGTCAAGGGCGCCCCAGACGACGTCGCCCCAGAACTGCTTGATGGCGCCGCTGATCAGGGGGCCCCGCCAGATCACGGCCTGGTTCACATCTTGCAACAATAGGTTGATGGACATGACCTCGATACCACTGCCGGACTGCACGGGGAGGATGCCCACCGGGCTGGTCATGGGCCGCGCATCTCCCGTTAGGAGCATTTTGGGGATGCTGGGTCCCGTAATGTCGGCGTCGAGGATACCCACCTCGTACCCTTGGCGGCGCAGTGCCACGGCGAGCAGGGCAGCGACCGAGGACTTGCCTACGCCGCCTTTGCCGCTCACCACGGCGATCACGTGTTTGATGTCGTTGTAGGCTGCGGCAGTGCCAAGTTGCTGTTGTCCGCCCATCACGTGTTGTTTCTCTTGTGGCGTCATCTCACGAGTGTGGATCACCACATCGTGCACGCCCTCCAGGTCCAGCAGGCGCTCACGGGCATCCTGTTGCATGCGCTGGCGCATGGGGCAGGCCATGGTGGTGAGAGCCAGGGTGAAAGTGACGACGCCGTTCTTCAGTGCGACGTCGTGTACCATCCCCAGCTCGACGATGCTCTTGTTCAGGTCGGGATCCATGACCTGTGCGAGGGTCTGCTGGACAGTGTCAAGATCGGTCATAACTATCTCCTTATCATGGGTAACCGCGAAATCACGGCGCCCTTTGCTGTTATCTGCTCTAGGGACGTTGCATCATTATACTTCATTCTATCAGGCTGCCTACTGCGTGCAGTATTGGGGCTGGCCTTTCCGCACCCAGTGGAACTTCCAGAGGGCGTTGTTGGTGTGCTCGGTCACGTATACCCACTGTCCGTCGGGGCCGCCAAAATGGACGTTCGAGGGCGCCGCAAAGGGCGTGACGACGCCATCCACCCATCGTCCTTGGGGATCATAGACCTCGATGGCTGAGCCTCCCCAATGGGCCACCAACAGATACCCTGCCTCGTCGAAATCCATGCCATCGGGGCCCAGGCCCTGCTCATTCGGCATCTTGGCCCACAGGCGCTTGTTCGATACCACAGCGGGGGCAACGATATCGTAGGCCCACAAGCTCCTGGTCATGGTCTCTGCCACGATGAGCGTGCGGTCGTCGGAGGTCACGGCGATGCCGTTGCAGAACTGAAAACCACCGTCCAGGCGGGTTACAAGCCCTTCGCGAGAAAGGCAGTATATCTCGCCCACCGGAGCTTGGGCGCCAGATCCCGCGGGGGCCGTGCAATACAGGTTGCCCTGCGAGTCGAACGCGCAGTCGTTACAGCCACGCATCGGCTGGCCTTTGTACTGAGATACGATGTGCTCGACCTGGCCCCCTGGGCTAACCTTGAGGATGCCCAGTTTCATATCAGCGACCCAGAGGTTGTCATCCAGATCACACTGTAGGCCCGCAGGGATACCACCCGTGTTGGCTAACTCGGTCACCTGTCCGTCCTCACTGACACGCACCACTTGGCCGCGATCGGGAACCACCATATAAAAGTGGCCGTTGGTATCGAACAAAGGTCCTTCGGCGCCGGGGAGATCCTCCGCTATCCTAAAGAATTCGGTCTGCACTGCTCGATTCTCCTTTCACTTGTGTATTGGGGGGTCGTCTGCTATCTTGAGCAGCAGACGATACCGCCATGGATGGAGCCTGATCGCGGACGCGGGACCCGAGTGCCAGGTTGCCCTGCCCCATCCCGGTCATCCGCTTCTTTCACCAATTCGCTCAGGAGTCTGCCATGAAAATCACTGAGATTCAAGTGACGCCGCCGCTGGGCCCTCAGAACCGTAACTGGGTGCTCATGCGCATCCACACCGATGAGGGGATCACCGGCTTGGGGGAGTGGAGCCCTGGGGCCTCGGCGGGGGCGCTCGAC
>CAYQDH010000005.1:15536-19040 GCA_964416075.1 uncultured Anaerolineales bacterium
GATGCTCAACAGACTGCATCAAGAGGTGCTGTGGCCCATGCAGGGGCTGGGCGCGGGGGTGGAGATCGCTCTCTGGGATATCCAGGGCAAGGTACTGGGCGTGCCGATGCACCAGCTCCTGGGTGGAAAGCTGCGCGACCGCATCCGCATGTACTGCGATTGCCATGCCGGCGCCTTTTGGACCGCGGAGGACTATGCCCGGCGCTGGCGCGAGGTGCGCGACAGAGTGGGGCGCGGCGAGCCCACCCTGGACCAGGTTTATGACCCTTCGGCTTACGTTCAGCAGGCCCTCCAGGTGGTGGCTGAGGGGTTCACAGCCATCAAATTCGATGTCGACGTGGCAAATCCCTGGAAGATGGATGTCTATGATCGCTCCATCAGCCGCCTGGAGCACGAGCACATCATGGCGATCATCCGCCAGGTACGCGCCGCCATCGGCCCCCATGTGGATCTGGCTGTCGACCTGCACGGTTCGTTCAACCTTGCCGATGCGCTGCGCATCTGCGTGGACGTAGAGCCCCTCGACCTGCTGTGGCTGGAGGACCCCATCCGTTGGGAATCGGGGAACGTAGACGCCCTGGCCAAGCTGTGCATGCAAACCGAGACCCCGATCTGCACGGGTGAGATCCTCTATGGGGCCAAGCTGCATCGCGAGCTCATCGTCAAGCAGGCCTGTGATCTGCTTGAGCCCGACATCCCACGTAGTGGTGGGGCGATCGAGACCCGGCGTATCGCCGAGATGGCCGAGATGTATTACCTGTCCATCGCGCCCCACAACATGGCCAGCACGATCACCGCGGTGGCGGCGGCTCACATCTGCTCGACGATCCCCAACTTCTTGGCGCTAGAATATCATTCCCATAACATCCCGCTGTGGAGCACCATGCTCGACTACAAGTACCCCATCCGGGACGGCTATATGACAGTGCCGGATGGCCCGGGGCTGGGAATCGAGCTCGATGAGCACGAAATCGCCGCCCAGGTGCCTGCGGGCGTGCCGCTGTGGTCGTGAAGGGGGTGTCGTCAAACTTGGTAGGTCTCCCACCAGCCCAGGCACCCGTGGCCGCGACGGACGTGTAGCAATCCCTTCTGGGGTTCAGCGATGTGACCCGATGTGGTATGCATGCCGCCCTGCCCGTGACGGCAGATCCCCGCTGGGTCCCCGTCATGGTCGGCCAACATCGCTTGTACGCGCTCCACGGTGATCCGGCCCCAGTTTTCGCGCACCAGCTCGCTCATGCGCTTGTGGCGGGCAAAAGAGTCGGGTAAGGACCCGGTTTCCAGAGACTCGAACTGTCGGGTCAGGTAGTGGTTGGTATGGATGATAGCGTCAGGGTGTTCCCCTGGATAGAGAGCCAACCCCTCCGGTCGAATCTCCAGGTCGGCCACCTGGCCCTGGCCATCGGCCAGCAAGGTATTGGCCGCCGAGCATACGGCGTTCCGGCGAAAGAGCGTGATACAGCTTCCCACGTCCTGTTGTTCCAGCACCATACGCTTGAGCGGATAATGGGCCATGCCAGGTTGCCAGCGAAAGTCGTACAAGGAATTGGCATAGTTGACCACGCCGTACTGGTTCATGCCGAAATAGCCCAACTGCCCGGCAAAGGTGTAGAGTAGCGCGCGAGGTCGCCCGTCGCTGGGCATCAGGCGCAGGATGATGGAGACCTCTTCGAACTCGGGCTGAAGGTCCTGGTTCTGCCCTACCAGCAGGTCGCCATCGGCCGTAGCCTCACCGCGCAGGGCAAAAGCCGTGCAGCCCCCCTGCCAGGTGTGGGCCGCTTCAGCCCGCACCTGGCAGAGGACGGCCTCGTCGAAGGTTATCTGTGCGCCCTCGGCCAGCCCGCGCACCTCCTCGACAAAGCGCGCGCTGAGCGCCTGCAGGCGTGGCAGGAATAGCATGGCGTTGCGACAGAGGATATCCCGCGACAGGCCGGTGATCCGTTCGATGAGTAGCAAGTAGCGATGGATCAAACCGGCTGCCTGTTCGCCATGTTGGCGGCCCATTTCAGCGGCGCTCCCGTGAGCCTCGACGATGGGAAAATGTTGACCGATCATGTGCTCGCCTTTCTTCTCCCCCAATACGGGGGCACTGGCTGTTGCCAGACCTAGCCCTCTAGCTTGCCCGCAGCGCGCAGGCTCGCTCCATAAGTCTCCAATGACTCCTTTTCACCGGGCAGCAAGGTGTCTCTCTCTGAAAGAGCGGCAGCTACTCGTTGAAATACCTCTACACTGCGCAGACCCAGCAACGCCACATGCACCGCAGGATGGCTGAGCACGTAGCGGTAGAACGCCTCGGGGGGTGGCGCGTCGGGCTCTTTGAATAGCTTGTCGTTTCGTGCGGCGCTCATAATGGCGACACCCATATTGTAGCGTTGCGTGTGAGGAAAGATCAGTTCCTCGGGCTCCTTCATGGCGCTGTTGTACCAGCAGAGCACATTGTCGAATAGGCCTGTCGCCACCGCTTTGCCGATTTCCACCCAATCGTGCCCCGTCACACCGATAAAGCGCACCAGGCCTTGTTCGCGCGCCTTGACGGCCGCCTCATAGGCTCCACCCGGCCCCAGGGCCTGTTCGCGCTCCGGGGCGGTGTTCAAGTGATGCAGATGCCAAATATCCAGATAGTCGATCCCCAGCAATCGCAGCGAAATCTCTAGGTCCTCACGCGCCCCTTGGGCGTCGCGCTTGCCCGTCTTGGAGGCCACCACAAGCTGGTCTCGCCTGCCAGCGATGGCCTGGCCGATGATGCGCTCATCTTCGCCTTCCTGGTAGACGCGCGCCGTATCCACATAGTTCACGCCGCAATCCAATGCAGCCCGGTAGCCCTCTACCGTTTTGCAGTAAGCGCCGCCGATGCCCAGGCGGGTCACCCGTAATCCCGTATGGCCCAGGGTGATGACGGGCAGTTCACAAGTCATGGTTCTCGCCTCCGTTTATTGTTCTCCGAACCACAAGCGGCCCGGAGTGATCGACAGTATCGTCTCCAGCGTGGTAGCGCTCAGGCCCAAGGCCCCGCTAAAAAGCTCGAAATGACGCGCATACTTGGCCTTGGGCGTCCACAACTCGCAGGGAAAATCACTGCCCCACACACAACGCTCTGGCCCATAGGCATCGACCACTGCGCGCAGCAGGGGATAGGTGTCTGTGAAGGGATCCTCCGTGTCCGAGCTGTCGACGAGCCAGGTCAGCTTGGCGTAGAGGTTGGGATAGCGCGCCAGGCGCAGCACACGCTGGATCGTCTCCCCGGCCAGGCCATCCTTGCCGCGAGGATACATGCAGTGATCGAGGACCACGCGCAGGCCGGGATGCCGTTGCAGTAGAGCCTCCAGTTCATCGGCCAGGTTCAAGTGGATCAATACATTGATGACGATGCCCAGTTCTTCGGCCGTCGTCCACAGCGCATTCACACCGGGATGGTCGAGTTGGTCCTGGCTCCGGCCAGCGGGCACGCTGCGCATGCCTCGCACATTATCGTTCGCGACATAGTGGCGCAACAGAGCCGGGCTG
>CAYQDH010000005.1:19050-32656 GCA_964416075.1 uncultured Anaerolineales bacterium
ATCGGGACTGGCGGGGTCATCGGGACTCAGGGTGCACACGCCCACCATCCAGGGGGCATGGGCGCGGGTAGAATCGGTGAGGAAGCGGTTATCCCAGCGGTAAGCGGTGCTGGTATGGATGGCTACCACCCGCTGGATCCCCTCAGCAGCCATTTCCCGCTGCAGGTGCTCGATCGTGCCCGTGCCCGGGGGCGGGCGCAACGGGTTTTCGATCATCGGATAGCTGGCCTCGTCGAGGCTGTAGATATGTGCATGGGTATCGGTGATCTGCATGTCACCTTCCTTCCCGGTGCTTGGCTCCCATCACGTTACATTCACGGATACCTAGAATACCCCAACATCGGCCTTCTGGCAAGCAAATCGCCTATTGGTATGCGGCATGCTCGTGCGGTTGACGTTCCTCTATCAATAGAGTACTGTATGTGAACCCTGATACACTAAAAGGAGTTGCGGCATGAAGATCACAGATATCGAAGTCATCTACTTTAGGACCAAATCGCGCACACGTCCCACCAAGTTCGGTTACTACTATTGGGCGGACGAGCACGATACGATCTCCAGCATCACCAAGATGACGACCGACGAGGGCGTTGAGGGCTATAACCTGGGTGGCGACCGTGCTACCATCGAGCGCCTCGTCAAGCCGCTCCTGGTGGGAGAGGACCCGCTACAGCGCGAAAAGCTGTGGCAGTGGATGACCAACTACAGTGGCGTGAGCGTGGCTCTGCAGCCTTTCAGCGAGTCGCTCACCGGTTTCGTCGATTGCCTGCTTTGGGACCTGTACGGGCGCATGGTGGGCTTGCCGATCTCCAAGCTGCTCGGCGGGTACCGCGACCGCATCAAGGCTTACGCCAGCACCTGGCCCAACATGGGCAAGCCCGAAGACTATGCCAAGCATGCCCTGGCCATGAAAGCCAAGGGCTACAAGGCCTACAAAGTGCACGCCTATATCTTTTTCAACCCCCGCACCTGGCAACCGGCGCCCCAGCTCCCCGGCTTCCCGGTGGAGGACGTGGAGGTCTGCCGTGCCGTGCGCGAGGCGGTGGGCGACGACATGGTGCTGATGCTCGACCCCTTTGGCGTTTACACGCTGCAAGAGGCGCTGTGGGTGGGCCGTGAGCTGGAGAAGCTTGATTACTATTGGCTGGAACATCCCATGGTGGAGACCAAGCTGGAGAGCTACCGCCGCCTGACCCGCGAGCTAGATATCGCCATCTGCTCCCCTGAGCATATCCCCGGCAGCATCTTTACCCGCGCCGAGTGGATGATGCAAGGTGGGTCGGACATGTGCCGCATCGACGCGAACTATGGCGGGATCACCGCGTGCTACAAAATGGTCATGTTCTGCCAAGCGTTGGGCCTGCAGTGCGAGATGCACGGCGGCGGCTGGGCCAATAGCCAGATCATGGCCGCGACGCCCGAGGCAACCTGCGAGTACTTTGAGCGCGGCCTGCTGCGGCCCGACCTGGACTACGAAAAGCCGGCACCCCATCTCAAGGCGATCTGCGACCCGCTGGACGACGACGGGAACGTGATCCTGCCCACCAAGCCGGGCCTGGGGATGGAGTTCGACTGGGACTATATCCGAGAGAACCAGGTGGAAGGACCGCGATGAGTACTAGCACGCTGCAAGCGCCCGCGCCGGCGGCCGACCCTACGGCAGGGCCGGGCTCGTCCTTGAGCGCGCGCCTGCATGCGCTGGGCGAGCACATGGCGGCGGGGTTCCTCGAGTTCCCCGCCGCCATCCCCATGGCCGCGATGCGGCGCATGGCAAGGGGCATCCGCCGCCAGCTGGAGCGAGCCACGCCGGCCACCTGGCGCGGGGAGATGCTGTATCCTGCAGGGGCCTACTCCTGGTACGCCCAGGGGAGCCTGTGCACCTTTAGCTATTCGCACTCCCTGGTGGTCCCCAGGGATCGCCTTGCTGAGCGCGCGCGGGATCAGCGGGCGGATGTCGCAGAGACCTATAGGCGACTCGCCGAAGAGTTGGGGTCGTATTTCCAGGTGGGCTCGTGCATCGATCGCGATGTGAGCCTGGGGGGCGCCAACTATACGCACTCCATCCTGAACTATGGGCGCATTGCGCGCGAGGGACTGAACGAGTATGTGCGGCGGGTCGATCTCGGTCTTGCGGCCGCACGGGCGCGAGGCGATGAGCACGGAGTAGCGTTCTATCTCGCGCTGGAGGATGTGCTGGCGGGAGTCAAGGCGGCGCATGTGCGGGCGCTGGAGGCTCTTATCGCGGCGTTCGTACCCGACCCCAGTCTTTCTCCCACCGAAGGTGCAGGAGAAGAGGGTGAAGGTGCCCGTTTGCGCCTTGTACGGGCTTTGCGCCGGGTGCCCTGGGCGCCTGCGCGCGACTTCTATGAGGCGCTGGTGGCCGTCAATTTCATGTACTATATCGATGGCTGTGATAACCTGGGACGGTTCGATCAGGACCTGGGGCCTCTCTACGAAGCCGACCTCGACGCCGGACGGATCACCGAGGATGAGGGGACGCGCCTGGTGAAGCAGATGTGGGCCAACATCGACGCCAATAGCGGCTGGAATGTGGCGATCGGCGGAAGCCTGGCCGACGGCTCGAGTGCCTCGAATCGCTTGACGTTGGCTTGCCTGCGGGCCGCCCACCAGCAACGCAGGCCCAACCTGGCCCTTCGTGTGGCGCCGAATACCCCCGAGCCCGTCATCGACGCGGCGCTGGACGCGATCGCCACAGGAAGCGGAATCCCGGCCCTGTATAACGACGCGCTCTACCTCCGCGCGATCCGCGAGGCGCATCTGAACGTGGCCCCGGAGGATTTGCCGAACTATGCCTTTGGCGGGTGTACCGAGCTGATGGTTCACGGTTGCTCGAATGTGGGTTCACTGGATGCAGGGCTCAATCTGCCGCTGATCCTGGCGGGAACCCTTCACCGTGGCCTTTGCTCGTTGGCGACCTTTGATGACTTGTGGACTGCCTTTGCGTCCGATCTGCGGCAGACGGTGGCGCGGCTGGTGGCGCAGGTGAGCGAGGCTCAGGAGATGCACGCGCGGTACCAACCTCAGCCGATCCGTACTCTTTTCATTGACGACTGCCTGGAGGCTGGGACAGAGTACAACGCGGGAGGCGCCCGCTACAACTGGAGCGTGGTCAACGTGGGGGGCTTGGGCAATGTCGTCGACTCGTTGGCTGCCTTGCGCGAAGTGGTGTACGAATGCGGCGAGGCACAGGGCGAACAGCTGTGGGATGCGCTGGCTGCTGACTTTGAGGGCCACGAGGCGCTGCGCCAACGCCTGGAACGATGCCCTCGCTATGGCAACGACGACCCCCGTGCCGATGAGTTGGCTCAGCGGGTGGCGGAATTGGTCTTCCGTGAGCTGCGTCGTTATGCACCGTGGCGGGGGGGACGCTTCTTGCCTGGTTGTCTGATGTTCGCCACGTATGCGGCCGCGGGGGAGCCTGTGATGGCCACCCCGGACGGGCGCAGGTCAGGGCAGCCGATCGGTGACTCGATCGGCGCAGTGCAGGGTCGCGACCGGCACGGTCCCACGGCGCTGATTCGCTCTGTGGCTGGCATCCCGCAGGCGCTCGCACCGGGCACGCTGGTGACGAATTTCCGCTTTGCTCGCTCCATGTTCGAAGGGGAGCAGCGTAACAAGCTCAAAGACTTGATCCGCACCTACTTTCATCTTGGCGGCCTGCAGATGCAGATCACAGTGGTGGACCAGGAAACCCTGCGGCGAGCCATCGCCGATCCGGAGCGCTATGGCGACCTGATCGTGCGTATCGGAGGTTACTCGGAGTACTGGCGCAACCTGTCTCCATCCTTGCGGCAGACCGTGTTGGAGCGAACCGAACATGCCTCTTGAGATGGATGGGGAGATTCGGATATAGCGCATAAAGACAAAGAGAGCCAAGAGATTAGCCGAAAGGGATCTCGCGCCCCTTGGGGCGCGAGATCCCTTTTCTACCCAACCAACACCGTCCTCCGCCATCAGGCCTAGGAAGCCGCCAGGATCTCTGATCCGTTTCTCTTCTTTGTGCCCTTGGTGTCTTGGTGTTGAATCTCTCAGCTCCAAAGCCGATCGTGGGCAAACTCGTCATCCCACTCTTCCGTGGGCTCCCAGACGCCCGGGGCCATGGGATCCACTTTCTCGGCGATGAGTTCTTCGTTCAGCGATTCGATGCCCAGGCCCGGCTTGTCGGGTACGTCGATGAACCCGTTCTGCACGAGGGGCTTGGGCAAGCCGTTCACTAGGTCGCTCCACCAAGGGATATCGACCGAGTGATTCTCCAGCGCCAAAAAGTTCTCCGTCGCCGCCACGCTGTGCACCGCCGCCATACAGGCGATGGGCGATTCGGCCATGTGCACGGCCATGGCTACTCCGTGGTCCTGAGCCATGTCGCCGATTTTTTTGTTCTCCAGGATGCCGCCGGAGGAGAGGATGTCGGGATGGATGACCGAGACCCCGCGCGCCTCGAGCAGGGGCCGGAAATTCTCCTTGAGGTAGATATCCTCGCCGGTGCAGATAGGCGTGTTACTGGCTTGTGCGAGGCGCACGTACTGGTCCGTGTACTGCCAGGGCACTAGGTCCTCCAGCCAGGCCAAGTTGAACTTTTCCACGCGCTTGGCCAACTTGATGCCATCCTCCAGGGCGATGTGCCCGAAATGATCTACCGCCAGGGGCACTTCGTAACCGATGACGGACCGCACCTGGGCTACGTACTCTTCCAGGTGGTCGAGCCCCTTCTCGGTGATGTGGATGCCGGTAAACGGGTGGGCAACGTTATTGATGTCATAGAGGCGGATCCGTCGAGCGCGCTGCTCCTCGGGCGAGAGGCCCTCGGGCATCCGCCACATATTGCCGTATTGCTCCATGAGCCCCAACGGGGCGCTGACGGTATTCGGCTCGTCGCGGAGCTGACCAATGCCAAGGTCCATCTTGAGGAAGGTAAAGCCCATCTCCATGCGCTTTTTCAGCGCCTGGCCCATGGCCTCGCCCGTGTCCTTGCCGCGCACGTCGGTATCGCAATAGACGCGAATCTTGTCACGGAATTTGCCGCCCAGCATCTGGTAGATGGGCACGCCATAGGCTTTGCCCGCGATGTCCCACAGGGCCAGCTCGATGCCGCAGACGCCGCCGGCCTGGCGGGCGTGGTGACCGAATTGCTTGATGCGGCGGAATATCTTGTCGATGTCGCAGGGGTTCTGGCCCAAGATACGGCTCTTGAGCATCAGGGCGTAGCGCTTGCTGCCGCCATCGCGCACCTCACCATAGCCCACCAGGCCCTGGTTGGTATAGATCTTGATCAGGGGGCAGGGCATAGGGGCGCGAATGTTGGTGATGCGCATGTCGGTGATGCGCAATTCGGAGGGCTTGGAATACGTGTTGACATGGCCCAACGTCTCTTCGTAATTCGGTTGTTTCTCAGGCATCTCTGACCTCTTCTCCTGCAGTTGAATATGGCACCGGGCAACGCACGAACGCAGCGCCCGGCGCCGCCGCACCACAATAGTCCATGTCCGTTCAGGTGTCAAAAGCCGCAGTTGGGCATTATCAGTGTACTAGCCGTTCACGGCATCAAGCATAGCCACCACGTTCTCGGGAGGCACATCCGACATGATGTTGTGAATCTGCTGGAAGACGAATCCGCCGCCCGGCGCCAGGATCGAGACTCGCTGGCGCACGTCGGCG
This sequence comes from uncultured Anaerolineales bacterium, assembly GCA_964416075.1. Taxonomy (GTDB): domain Bacteria; phylum Chloroflexota; class Anaerolineae; order UBA1429; family UBA1429; genus CAYQDH01. The sequence continues at coordinate 24,727 of CAYQDH010000005.1, forward strand.
GCCACCTGCTCCGGCGTGCCGTGGGGCAGAGCATCTCGCGTGTCGCAGCCCCCGCCCCAGAAGCACAGGTCACGACCAAACTCGCGCTTGAGACGCTCCGGCTCCATCTCGAAGGAGGTGGTTTGCACGGGATTGATGGCATCCAATCCAGCGTCGATGAGCATGGGCAGCAGCGAGTGCACTCCGCCGCAGCAGTGCAGCATCACCTTGACGTTGGCCAGCCTCTTGGCCGTGGTCCACATCAGCTTGTGACGGGGCATGAACAGCTCGTGATACATGCGCGGCGAGATCTGTGGACCGGTCTGCATCCCCAAGTCGTCGCCAAAAACGATAATGTCGATGTACGGTCCCACGGCGGAAAGGTATTTCTCCAGGTTGGCCAAGTGCATCTCAACCGCCGCATCGAGAAATCGATGGGCACGCTCGGGCTCGCCCGCCAAGAGCACGAAAAAGTTGTCGTTGCGGAAGAGGAACTGCCCTAGCTCCAGCAGGTTGCCGCCAAAGAGCCCGATGATCGCCCGGTCCGTCGATGCGCGCAGAGCGCGCGCGCCGGCGGCGAGCTTGGCCAGGCCCTGTGGGTCGTAGCCGATGGGCGCGGGCGGCGTGCCCATATAGCTCCACATCACCCGGTCCAATGGCTCCGCCAGATTGCCGAAATCCGTGCCCTGGTGATTGGCCAGGGGGTTGACGGTTTGCTCAAAGTACAGGCAGCCGGCCTTTTGGATGGCGATCAGCGTGCCATCGGGGTGGTAGATGTGCCAATCCTCGCCTACGCGCATTGGCTCGATGAAGGACGGCACCTTGCATGGCGTGCCATCGGGAAGTACCCAGTCGCGCCAATCCTGTGGAGAGAGGGCAAAACCACGTCCCATCTCGATGGTATCGACCCCGAAACGGTCGCGTACCTCTGGCTCGATGATGGCGAGCTGCTGCACCACATCGTAAACATAGATATCGCCCGTGGTGATACCTAGGTGCTTCTTGAGCTTGTTATAGGCGATGGCCATCATCCCCGACGAACGATGGCCACCCAGGTCGATGGGTACACGATCCGGTTGCTGATGGTTGATAGCCTGCAAGACTCGCTCTCGATGACTGGTCATCCTGTGTTCCTTTCACTTACGGTTGGATCACGATCTTGTTTCTATCTGGCTGGGCCATGAGTTCCATGGCCTCACGGATGCGGCTGAGCGGGAAGCGATGCGAGATCACCTGCTCGGTATCGACCAGGCCACTCTCCATGAGGCGGATAGCCTTGGCCATGGCCAGGGGTGTGGTGCCAAAGCTCGCATCCATGCGGCCTTCGAGAAAGTGGGTCAGCCCGCCATCGAGCTCGAACGTCTCGTGGGTGGTGATGCCAAAGACGTTCCATCGGGTGCCGCGGCGACGAAGGTCGACCATCAGCTTGACGGCCTGGATAGGTCCCGCGGCTTCGACCACCAGGTCCGGCCCCGCGGGGATGATCTCATAGACGCGCGCCTTGGCGTCCTCGTGTGCCGGATCGATGGCATGCGTGGCGCCCAGAGAGAGGGCGTGCTGGCGCGCATGGGCGCTGGTATCGATGGCGATCAAACGCCCGGCGCCTGCGGCGTGGGCTACCATCAAGCACAACAAGCCAATGCTGCCTACGCCGATGATCACCACATCGTCCCCCAGTTGCATCTGGCTATACTGGATTACGCCTTTCCATGCGCCGGAGAGCGGCTCGGTGATGGCAGCGGCGTCGAAGGAGATACCAGCGGGCTTGCCAAAGAGGCAGTTCTCCTTGGTGAGCATGTATTCGGCAAAGGCGCCGGGCCATACGTCGGTGGGCCCATCGCCTCCGGTGGTAAAGGCGTGTTCGCAGTAATGGGTATTTCCCACGCGACAAGAGGGGCAAAAGCCGCAGTATCCCGAGGGTTGGCAGATCACCTCATCGCCTGGCCGGAAATGGGTGACTCCCGGACCCACTTCTGCCACCACCCCGGCCGGCTCATGGCCCACAATGCAGGGGAACGAGACGTTCCGGCGGATGCCCTTGATCGCTTTGTAATCGGTGGCGCAGACGCCGCAGGACTTGATGCGCACCAGGACGGTCCCTGGGTCGCGAGGCACGGGGCGAGGGACCTCCTCGACGACGAGTTGATCAACGCCGTGCAATACGGCGGCGAGCATTCCTGGCATAGGATACTCCTTTTTATAGGTCAGGGGTCGCACGCACCTGGCCTGAGGCAGCTTCGGACGTTGACGCTAGGATAACACATTCCCGCGCAAATAAAAGTCGACGAGCAACGGCGCCGCCAACTAACCGGGTCGCTTGATTGCGGTGCTGCTGTGTATACAATGGTTACAGCGTAATCCGGTCCCATCGTGCCCCGAGGCCAGCCTTGGGAGGTGACCATGCAGGTGGTGAATCTGGCTCTGCCGTATCAGATCTGGTTTTGGGGCTTGTTGGTCATCTGGGCATTGCTGTTGTTTGGTGGGTTTGCCCTGGCCCACCCCACCGCATCTGACATGTGTCGTGCGCCGACATGGGCACGCCTGGCCTCTTCATCGATACTGGTGCTGGTCGGTTGGACTGCCTACGCCGCCAATGTGCTGATTCTGGCTGGCGCAACAGGTGCGCTGAGTCTCGGCGTCGCGGTGGGGATGACCCTGGGGGCGCTGGGAGACTTGCTGCTGGCGCGCGTGATCCCCATGCGGGAACCCGTCTTGGCCGGCATGGGTGCGTTTGGGCTGGGCCATGTGGCTTACGTCGGCGGCATGTTGGCCTGGGCGTCACAGCGCCACGCCCTGGTTTCGCCGGGTCTTGGGGTAGCCTGGCTTTCATGGCTGGCTGTGGGAGCACTGGGCTGGTACGTCTGTGTTTATAGGGGGCAGCCCTGCACCGTACGACATTGGGCGGCCTTGCCCTATGCCCTGCTTCTGGCCAGCACGGCGGGTGTGGCCACCGGGCTGGCGCTACGGTCGACGATGCTTGTTCCACTGGCCATAGGAGCAGCCCTCTTTCTTGTTAGCGACCTGGTCCTGGCGACGAATCTTTTCTGTGCACGGCACTTTGCTGGTCTTCACGATGTGGTTTGGCTGACCTACGGCCCCGGCCAAATGCTGATCGTCTATGCTATCTTGTTGCCCCACTTGGTGTAGCGTCGCGCTCATACGGCAGGTCCCCTGTTGGGCGTTCCGAGGCCAAGCGGCTAGACTCCTTGCCTGGGCCTGGGAGCCGTTGGGAGCATCATACCCTGTCCCGCGGAATGTCGACGCGCTCCCTGCTCACTCCTTCTGCGGTTGCAGCAATCAGTCAAACCTTCCTGGTAGCTCTGAGGGGGGATCCCATCGCTCTGTCAAGTTATTCTAGCCTGGATGCGTCTGGCTATGACATGGTTGAACATGGTGAACAGCAAGATTTCCTGCGTTCCGCCGTGCCAAGATAAGCTTTGAGCGAGCCTAGCACCTTCGGGCGTTGTCAAACGTCCACTACTGGTATACAATATCTATATCTAGTGGGTTATGCGCGGTGTGTCGACACGATCGCGGAGGTGGCCAATGTTCAAGAGTCAACTGCGTCTAGGTAAGCTACTGGGGTTTCCCATCGCTATCGATATAAGCTGGCTGCTCATCTTTGTTCTGGTGACCTCGAGCCTGGCTTTTAGCTATTTCCCTCAACGCTATCCAGATTGGTCGAGGGCTCTTAATGTGGTGATGGGCCTCCTCACGAGTGTGCTTTTCTTCGTCTCGGTCTTGCTTCATGAGTTGGGCCATTCGCTGGTGGCGCGTTCGTTTGGTACACCGGTGAGCAAGATCACCCTGTTCATCTTTGGCGGGGTGTCCGAGATTACCGAGGAACCCAAGACTCCCAAAGAGGAGCTGATCATGGCTGTGGTCGGGCCCCTGGTGAGCCTGGCGCTCAGTGCTGTCTTCGCCATCCTCTACCTTGCTACCAGGAGGGTGTCGGAGCCTCTGGCTGCACTGGGGTTGTTCCTTGGCGGGATCAACTTATCCCTGGGCCTGTTCAACCTGATCCCTGGGTTTCCCCTTGACGGGGGACGGGTACTGCGGGCTATCCTGTGGGGAGCAGGGCGCGACTTGACCAAGGCCACTCGCTGGGCTTCCTGGGTGGGCCAAGGCGTGGCCTATATCTTTATCGTCATCGGTATCGTCCGCGTGTTCGCAGGAGACTGGTTCAACGGTATTTGGATCGCTTTCATCGGGTTTTTCATGGATAACGCGGCTCGAAGCAGCTATCTGCAGCTCACCTTGCGAAATCTGCTGGAGGGACATGTGGTGAGCGAGGTGATGGACCACGACTGCCTCCTATTGCCGCCGACCCTCACCCTGGATGTGGCCGTCGATCAGTATCTGCTTACGAGCGGCAAACGCTGCTTCACCGTAGGTACGCCGAACGGTGGCGTTGAGGGCTTGTTCACTATTCACAAGCTACGTGACATACCCAAAGATCAGTGGCCCGCCAGGCACATTAGCGATGTGTCCACTCCCCTGAGCGAGATGCGTACTGTGAGCCCGTCGACGCCGCTGTGGAAGGCTCTGCAAGAGATGACCACCGATGGGGTTAACCAGCTGCCTGTGCTGGTCGAGGGCAGTCTCACCGGGATGCTCACGCGCGAGAACCTCCTAACCTACATTCGCAATCGTTCTCAGCTTCTTGATGCGTCCTAGTGCCCGGGCCGCCTATCAGAATAGAGGGCGCCCGGGTGCTCCGGCATATTGGGCCGTCCCCGTGGAGCCAAGCTGTCTTTGGTCCAGCGTATCGTCACCAAACCATTTGTCGCACAGGGGGCAATCATGAAGATCAACCAAGCTGTTATCACTGCCGCAGGAAGAAACCAACGTACCCTGCCCCTGCAGACGCTCATCGATCGCGACGGTGTGGCCAAAGCGGTTTTGAGAATCATCATCGAAGAGGCGCTGCGAGCCGGGGTCGAGGCGATTTGTGTCGTGGTCTGCCCTGGTGACGAGACAGCCTATCGCTATGCCGCAGGCGAGCACGCTGGGCGGCTTACCTTTGTGCAGCAGGAAGAGCCGCTGGGGTACGGGCACGCTGTCTACTGCGCTCATCACTTTGTAGGCCGTGAGCCATTCCTGCACCTGGTGGGGGATCACCTCTATGTCAGTGGGGCATCTCGAGGGTGCGCCGAACAGCTTGTGGAAATGGCAAGCTCCGAATCATGCGCCGTATCGGCCGTGCAAGCCTCTCGAGAGAGCGCTTTGCCCTACTACGGTGCCATGGGGGGCCGCCGCATTGCAGGCCGCAATGATCTTTACATGATCGAAGATGTCATCGAAAAGCCCACGCCCACGGAGGCCGAACAGCGCCTGCTGGTGCCCGGCTTGCGAGCAGGTCACTACCTCTGCTTCTTTGGCATGCATGTGCTGACCTCGACCGTGATGGATATCCTGGCCGATCGCGTGGAGGCTGCGGCGGGCCAGGGACGCACGGATCTCTCTGGTGCGTTGGCAGAGTTGGCGACCCGCGAACGGTATCTCGCCCTGGAGACGCGTGGCCGTCGCTACGATGTGGGAGTCAGGTACGGGCTCCTTCAGGCGCAGTTGGCCCTGGCCCTGAATGGCCGCGATCGCGAAGAAGTCCTCGCCCAGTTGCTGGAACTCCTTGCACAGAGAGAAGCGTTACGGCCCCACCGCGAAGCATCAGAGGCGCAGACCGAAACCGGGCCGGATAGATAGGGGGCCATCGTGAACGCATACCTGCAACAGATCATCACATCCCTCGACCCAGCTATCCGCGACCAATCACTAGATGCATTCTGCCGCTCCGCATCTCTCGCTGATCTGCTGGGAGAGGCTGCATCGCTCGATGCCCTGAGGAGGCGCAGCGCTAACCTCTATGAGCGAGTGCGGGCCTGTCTTTTCCTGTACGCTATCCATCGCTTTCACCTGCCTCTCAAGCCCGAGATTCAGGCCAGGGCACTGGTTCCCTTTGACGGGTATAACCTCTTGCTGCGACGGCGCTTTGAAGAAGCGATCGAAGTCTTCCTAAGAGCTCAAGCCCACTCTGGTCCCAGCGATGGCCTCTCCAGCGCCTTGGCGGCTGCCTACCACCGCCTCGGATTCCAAATCCTCGCGGACCAGGTGCGGCGCAGTGTGCGCTCTGTGCAGGGCAACCAGTGGATGTTTCGGGTGGGGCATCCCGTCGATCAGCCACTCAGGGTACGCCCCGAGCTTATGCAACGCGCGGGAGGCGATACCCCCTTTCCTCTCTTGCGCGAGCGCACCCCGGTGCGCATGGACCTGACTCACAGCGCGTGGAGCGACATATTTTTCCTGGGCATGGACTATCCAGAGGGTGCGCGGGTGCTCAACGTGTCCATCGACCTGGGTGTTCGGGGTCGCGATGCCGAGCCGCGGCCGCCGGTAGAGGCCTATTTCCGCGTCATCGACGAGCCGCTGCTACGACTGGCCAGCGTTGACCTGGGAGCCACAGCGGATATCACCAACTTGGCAGAGGTATTCGATTTCGCCAAGGATTACCTGGGGTTGCTGAAGGCTGCGCTCATAGCGGCTGGGATAGTTCCTCCAGGCATCGAAGGTTCGGGGCAGAGCCTGGCTGATCTCTTGGCTCGCATGGCAGGCCCTGGGCGGGGCATCGAATTGGTGAGCAACGTGAATGGCATTCCCAAGGGTTCGCGATTGGCCGTTTCCACAAGCCTGTTGGCATGCCTCATCTCCGTATGCATGCGCGCGACGGGGCAAGCGCGCGCTTTGACCGGGCCTCTAGAAGAGCACGAGCGTCGACTGGTGGCCGCGAGGGCCATCCTCGGCGAGTGGCTAGCTGGTTCTGGGGGTGGGTGGCAGGATTCGGGGGGCTTGTGGCCCGGCATCAAGCTGATCGAAGGCGTGGAGGCCAGGGAAGGGGACCCTGAGTATGGCATTAGTCGTGGTCGCCTCTTGCCGGGGCACCATATACTGGACCAACGTGAGGCTTCCGAGGAGACGCGGCAGAAGCTGCAGGATAGCCTGATTCTCGTGCACGGTGGCATGGCGCAGAACGTGGGACCCATCCTGGAGATGGTGACCGAAAAGTACCTGTTACGCTCCGAGGCCGAGTGGCGTGGACGGCAAGAGGCGCGTCGAATCATGGACCGGGTCCTTGCGGCTCTGCAATCAGGCGATGTCCAGGCGATCGGTCGAATCACCACGCAGAACTTTGAGGGTCCCATCCAGACGATCATCCCTTGGGCCAGCAACCTTTACACAGAGACGCTGATCGAGCGCATGCACGAGGCTTACGGTGCCCGCTTCTGGGGCTTTTGGATGCTGGGGGGCATGTCCGGCGGAGGAATGGGCTTTATCGTCGATCCGCAGGTCAAGCTGGACGCCCAAGACCGCCTGCAGGCGGCCATGCGCCGCACCAAGCAAGAACTGGAGAACGCCCTGCCGTTTGCCATGGAGCCCGTGGTGTACGATTTCGCCATCAATGAACGGGGCACCTACGCCGACCTGCTCGTGGGTGAGAGTACGCTCTTGCCGCCGGGATACTATGCCATGACCGTGCCGACCATGCTGCGACTCGAGCGCCGTCAGTTATCGTCCCTACGTCGCGCCGAGCTGGATCGCTTTGGGGCTGCGTGTCGCACTCGACCCGAGTTGGCGAGCATGGTGCAGACGCTATTCGATCGCTTGTTGCCCCGCTCTCGCCAGGAAGAACCCGACACCCAGGACCTGGCGTCTTTGCTGGAAGAGTGCGGGTTTGACCGCATGCAACACGAGCAGATTAGGACCGACCTGCGCGGTGGTCGCATCGGCCTAGCCCAGAACCGCTTGCCTGTGAGCACCGATATCCGCGATCCGGAGCCTTCTGATGTGCTGGATGCTACCTTGGGGCTAGCCCCCGTTTACCGTGAGCGAGGCCTCGAGGCTCTACATGCCGGGGCGGTGGCCGTTGTGACGCTGGCTGCGGGAGTGGGAAGCCGCT
>CAYQDH010000005.1:32666-37339 GCA_964416075.1 uncultured Anaerolineales bacterium
AGGGGCAGGTGTGGTCAAGGCGCTCCACCCGTTTTGTAGGCTGGGCGGGCAACATCGGACTTTTATCCAAGTGCATCTGGCAAAAAGCCGCCGCGTGGGCCAAGAGTGCGGCGTGCCCTTGCCGCATATCATCACCACCAGCTACCTGACCCACGGACCCGTCGAATCTTACCTCGCGGCAGAGGACGCCTATGGTTATCCCGGCCCGCTGCTGCTTTCACCTGGGCGCGCGGTAGGATTGCGCCTGGTGCCAATGGCGCGTGATCTGCGCTTTGCCTGGGAGGAGATGCCGCAGCAGTTGCTGGATGAACAGGCGCAGAAGGTACGTGACAGCCTGCATGTGGCCTTGATCGATTGGGCGCGGCAGACGGGGGAGGGGAGCGACTATACGGACAATGTGCCCTTGCAATGCTTGCACCCCGTGGGGCACTGGTTCGAGGTGCCCAACCTGCTCAAGAATGGCGTGCTGGCGCAGTTGCTACGTGAGCGACCGGCGTTGCGGTACCTGATGGTTCACAATATCGACACGCTTGGAGCCGACGTGGACCCAGCTCTGCTGGGCCGGCACATAGAGCAGGGAGCAGCCCTGACATTCGAGGTCATCACCCGCCGCATCGATGATCGGGGCGGCGGCCTGGCGAGAGTGAATGGTCGGTTGCGCTTGCTAGAGGGCTTGGCCATGCCCCGTGAAGAGGACGAGTTCGCCCTTTCCTACTATAATTCGAATACGTCGTGGGTAGATATCGATCGCCTCCTCGATGCCTTTGGTCTCTCGCGGGCCGACCTGGCTGATGAAGCCAAGGTGTCGGCAGCGATTCGTGGGATGGCAGCGCGAATGCCCACCTACATCACGCTCAAAGACGTCAAGAAGCGTTGGGGCCACGGGCAAGAAGATGTCTTTCCCGTCGTGCAGTTCGAAAAGCTGTGGGGCGATATGACGGCGCTGCCGGACCTGGATTGCCGCTTTGTCGCCGTGCCTCGCCTTAGAGGACAACAACTCAAAGATCAGGCGCAGCTGGATGGCTGGCTGCGGGATGGGTCGGCGGCCTATGTGCAGTCCCTGTGCGCGTGGGAGGCCTAGGCTCTGGGGATCTGAGCATGACTTGGGTTCGATCCAATATCGGGGGGGGGAGCTGGCAAAGGCATGAACCATTTTGAGAGAGTGATGGCTGCCATCGATCACCAGCCTGTCGACCGCCATCCAACGGACATCTGGTGTGTCCAGGAGGTCCGCGACCGGCTGATGGCCTATTGCGGCGTTTCCGAATGGATACGTGTGTATGACGCCCTAGATATCGATGGGATCATCGGGGTGGCTCCGCCCTATGTCGGGCCGCCCTTGCCCGATCTCGGCGAAAACCTGCGACAGGACGAATGGGGTATGGTCTACCGTCGCCAGGAGTATCTCAATGGTGTCTATTGGGAGCAGGTCGGCTACCCTCTCGCCACGGCGCAGACCATCGCTGATCTCGATGCCTATCGTTGGCCCGATCCCGACTGGTACGACTATGCGGCGCTACCTGACCTGTGTGGCCAATATAAAGATCGCGTGGTACAGGTCGGCTACACGGCTGTATTCTACTATCATAACAAGCTCCGTGGACTGGAGCTATCGCTGATGGATCCTGCGCTAGAGCGCGATTTTACGCATCACCTTATCCGGCGGCTGGCCGATTTCTTTTACGAATATCACGGTCGCTGCTACGAGGCCGCCGGCAAGAGGATGCAATCCACGCAGGTGACAGACGACTTTGGCAGCCAAACCGGGCTATTGATCAGCAAGGTTTCTTTCCAAGATTTCTACCGCCCCTGGATACAGCGGGCCATCGACCAAGCTAAGAGTTATGGCATCCGAGTGTTCCACCATGACGATGGGGCGATTTATCCCCTGATCCCTGATCTCGCGCAGATGGGTATCGATATTCTCAACCCCGTCCAATGGCGCTGCCAAGGGATGGATCGAGAAGCGCTAGCGCGCGACTTTGGCCAGAGACTCTGCTTCCATGGTGGCGTGGATAACCAGTACACCTTGCCCTTTGGCACTGTAGCAGAGGTGCAGGAAGAGGTCGCCTACAATCTTGGCGTGTTGGGCCAGAATGGCACAGGCTACATCCTGGCGCCCTGTCACAATATCCAGAATAATACTCCTCTAGAGAATATTCTGGCCATGTACCAGGCGCCACGCACAAAAATCTCTTGACACTGGGCGCAGATTGTGATATTATAAGGATGCAGAGCCTTGAGAGATTGATGGGTTCTGACAGGGGCCATCGAGTTGAGGTACAGTCCCTGGTAAGCGCACTGTAGTAGGTTGTCAGTGCGTGAGTTGGTCGTAACCGATTTGAGGAAACTCACCGGCAGACCAGCAGCAGTATCCCGAGTAGGGCAAGACGGTCGGGCATCTGCTCACCAGAAGCGTACCTGGAGGAGACACTCCACCAAAACGAGACAGTTGTTGTTCATGTCAGGATGTACAGGTCACTCGAGGCTCTGACCTTTTTTCGAGTGTCAGGGCCGTGGCTCAAACCACGGCCCTGATTCGTTTTGTCGGGCAGACCACAATCCCAAGGGGCCTTTCCTACCACCGATTAAAGTGAACGATCTGCTCTATCTTCTTTCGCAAGCGAGGCGATGGCATGTCGGCTGCGTATCCCAAGGGACTGAATGCAATGGGCTCGACACCGGGTGGTAGAGCCAATACTTCTCGTGCGGCCGCAGGATCAAAGGCCCCAACCCAGCACGTACCCAGGCCCTCGGCCGTAGCGGCCAGGACCATATGATCCATGGCGATAGTGGCATCTACATCGGCATAGTTCTTGCCGTCGCGACGCGTCCAGCACTTGTCAGGGATGACACATGCGCATAGGACAAGCGGGGGCTGGCTTGCGAACCAGTCTGCCTTGTAAATGCGCCGCAGTTCTTCCTCGCGGCCTTGGGTGCGGACGATGACCAAACCCAAGGCTTGGCGATTGGCCGCCGAGGGCGCCATCACGAAAGCCTCTGCAACCCTCTGCAAGACCTCGTCAGGCACGTCGCGACTCTGGTACGCGCGCACGCTGTAGCGAGTACGGATAACTTCGGTGAATTCCACCTCACACCTCCGTAACGATCTTGTCCGTATTATAGGCAATCTAGCCAGTTATTCAACCACGCCGAGTCACCTGGCTTCAGGCACCGGTTGTCATGATCCAATCCGCTGGTCGGGTGTGAGGCAGGCCCTCCACCAACGTGATATGATATCCTCACTGCCATACCATGCTTCTCCAAAGCCCTGAAAGTGACTGACGTCGTCGAGGACGATAGCCTGGGCTCCCTGCAGGAGCGCGGAGGACACGGGGACGAGTCCATCTCCCCAGCCGCCACCCTCGCCAGAGATCTGCTGATAGTAGCGATAAGCCCAGCGCTGGCCCACGGAGCCTTGATTGTCGCCCTTTACGGCCTTGCCGGCAACGCACGAGTAGGTGACTCGAGGGGCAAAAAAGGCCCCTGGGCAGTGCCGTTCGACCCAGCGTGAGACGTGCCCTCCCCGCGTCACGCCTCCCTGGTTGTAGTGTGGACTACCCAGGGTGATGAGGTGGTCGATGTGCTCCACGCCGGCATAGATGCGACCCATGAAGGGGTGATCGCTAAGGTACAGGCGCGCAAACACGCCGCCTGCGCTGTGGCCTACCAACGTCACATGCTCTGTGTCGGATGTGCTGAGGGCTTGCTGAACTGTGGCTGCCAGCTTGTTCAGCACGAGGGGCCAACCTAGCCTGCTCACTCCAGCGAGCCAGTCGTGTCCATAGGTCTCCACGACAAAGACGGGCTGACCCGTCACCTGGGCCAGAGCGTCACGCATGCTCTGGTATAGCATCGCGTAGCTCATAAAGCCACCCAAGAGCACGATGGGCTGGCTGCTGGTCTGGGGCATCCCTAGTTCCCGCTCTTGAGAACACCCAATCGAACGCCCATCTTTTTCATCATGCGCAGCATGGGCGTATATTCCATGTCTTTGTTGATATCTCCCTCAACGCCAGCCTTGCGAAACGCTATAATCTGCCGGAACTCTGGAATCATGGCTACCGTGAAGAGCAGGTTGGCCCCCACTCCATAGGCGACGTACAGCCAGCTATGTGTGCGGAACCAAAGCCAGGGGATTATCAGCCACAGCCCCGACAAGAAGGCTATGATCACGCTTCGCAACACAACCAGTCCGAGCACCATGCCCAACAAAGACATGGCCAGCGCCCCAAGCGGGTCGATTGCCAGCAGGCCTCCGTAGATCGGAGACACACCGCGTCCCCCCTTGAAGCCGTGATACAGTGGCCAGTCGTGCCCCACTACGGCTGCGAGAGCGACGATGAGCGCATAGGGTGTTGCAGGATATAACAGCCTGAAAACCAGAGTTGGTATCAGCGCTTTGAGGATATCCAGGATCGCGGTGATGCCACCCCACTTGGCCCCTAACTGCAGGGATACAGCCGTGCCGGCCACTGCTTCCAAGCGAAGAGCCTGTCCACTGCTCTCCAGAGTGATATCCGTTCTGGTGATATCCCGGTCGGGGGCCACCAACTTGACCACGATGCGGGCCATTGATATAGAGCCACAGAGATAGCCGACAATAGCCGCCAAGACAGCAAGCCATGGATCCAGCATGCCGCTCCTTTACTCGTCATTCATAGCGCAAGGCA
>CAYQDH010000006.1:0-35164 GCA_964416075.1 uncultured Anaerolineales bacterium
ACGTAGGCTTTGGTGATGTCGTCGGAAGCGATGATGCCGCTCTTGCCGCCCGCCTCGATCGCCATGTTGCAGATGGTGAACCGGGAATCCATGGAAAGGCCGCGGATAGTCGTGCCGGTGAACTCCATGGCCTCACGCGTCTTCTGCTTCCCCAAGCCATGCATGCTGACACGCCGTTTGACCGCCATCGTCTCCATGTTAGTGCTCCAAGATTGACCCTCTCAGAGGAGAGCGCCAGATGCCATCATATAGTAGCCTCGCCATGCGCCTCGGCCTGGCGAGGCTACTTAACGTAGTCCCGCTTTGGGATGAGTGTAGGCTGCCTCCTGGAAATCCCCATTTCCGGGGGACATCGACCAAAGCCGGATCAGCCGGTGTACGACTTGACCCGATCGATCTCTTCTTGCAGACCCTCTTTCACCACGGGGCAGATCTCCTCCATAACCTGATCCAGGGTTTTGGTACCGTCAAAGGCCTCGGCCAGAGCCCTCTGGAAGGGGAGCGTCACTGGGGCGCTATAGGGAGACTGCATCGGTGGACGAGCACTTTTCACTGCGTCAACTAGGTACTGCTGGTGTTCGGGCGGCTGACCCGGTAGGATAAAGTATTTCTGTCCCGCCTTTAGCGCCGGGACAGGACCCTTGAACTCCTGACAGTAAAGATTGGCTGCATCTTCTGTCAAACATTCCAGGATAAAGCCCCAGGCCATATCGGGCGCCTCGGTTCCGCGGTAGATGGAGAGAGAATCTGTCGTGATGACGCTGAAGGAACCCTTAGGACCTTTGGGATTCAGCACCACATCCCACTCGAATTCCGTGATCTGTCGGTAAGCACTCATAGCATATGCTGCGCCCGGAGCCATGGCTACCGATCCGGTGGCAAAGGGATCGCCGCCGCCTGCCAGGGCACTGTCGATCTCGGGCGGTGGGGCTACCTTGTGCTTGACGATTAGGTCCACAAAGAATTGCAGACCCTCATAGTTCGGCTTGTCGCACAGAACAAACTGGGTGCCATCTTCGTTGAAGAAATCGCCACCAAAAGCCCAAATGAGCGACCCCCAACGGTTCCAGTGGGTCTGGGCACGAATGCCCCAGACCTCGGGTTGCTGATCCGTCTTGGTGACCTGCTTGAGTATGGTCAGCATATCGTCATAGGTCCAGTCGGGTGTTGGGAAGGGCACACCCGCTGCCTGGAGGATTTTCTTGTTGTAGTAAATGCAGTAGCATCCGAACCAGAGCGGCACACCATATTGCTTGCCCAGATACTCGTAGAACCAAAAGATGTCGTCAAAGTCCTCTTTATTGAACTTGGATGCATCCATAAAGGGCCCCTCATCCAACAGCACGCCCTTAGGGGCGAACTCATAGACATAGTGTTCGTCTGCCCACATGATGTCCGGCGCGGTGCCCGCAGCAGCCTGCACCAGGTACTTTTGCGCGTCCCAGTCAAAGGTTGGTTCCACCTTGACCGTAACGTTGGGATGCTTCTCTTTGAACGTGTCTGCGACTTTTTGGAAAACCGGCTGGCCCTCATCACCCATGGCATGAGGGAAGCGGAGGGTGATCGGCCCGGCAGGCGCGGGAGTGGCCGTCACCACCTTCTCCAGCGCCTTCTCCACCACCTTCTCTTTCTCAACGATCTTGGTTACTTCTTTTTCCTTCTCCACAATGGTAGTTACTTGTTTCTCTTTTTCCACGACTACCGTCTCTTTGACGACCTTAGGGGCGCACGCGACGAGGACCGTACCGACAGTCCCGAAGGCAGTCCACCGGAGAAAGGCCCGGCGACTGGAGGTCTTGTAGGCGAATCCCGATCGTTCGCTCTTGTGCTGCATGATCTTTCCTCCTCTGAACTCCCGGACACATATTACGCCACCCACGCTTGCTCGCTGTCACACCTCCTCTGACACCGTGTCTGGCAGCGTACTCGAGATTCTCGAGGCGAACACACCCAACCCGGACATCTTGGCTGACAACAGCCAGGCACTACGACAAGCGAAAATGTCGTGCTCAAGCGACGCCTCGTCACTATGGACTGGGAGCTTCTGTTGTCCCGGTCATGGCGGATAACCTGAAGACCAAGTCGAGCTCGGAATTGACGAGATGCCGCACCAGAGCCTCCTTCGCTCCTCGGGTGTCACCCGTTTTGAGATGCGATACGATTTCGCGGTGCTCGTCTACCGTTGCAGAGGAACGCTGGTCATCGGAACCGACCAGGGCCAACATCAATTGCACGGGCCAGCGCAGAGTCTGGTAAAGGGCGCTGGCACGCTGATTCTGCAAGAGGCTAACGATAAGATGGTGGAATTCGACATCGAGCTGCAGGTAACGAACGTAATCGACGAACTTTTCTCCATCGATGAGCGCACTGCTCTCGGCTACAACCCTCTCAAATTCCTGGAGCAATTCTGTGGTAGGAGCGATTCCAGATTCGAGGCTGGCATATTCGATGATACGGCGAAGCTGAAATACCTCGCGGACTTCTTTGGGGGTGGTGGCGACAACAAAGGTGCCCTTACGGGGAAAGATCTCGATGAGGCCATCGCTCTGCAGGCGGGTCAGCGCAGCGCGGACAGGAGTCTGGCTCACACCCAGCTCGCTGGCCAACTGCTCCACGAGCAGCCGCTGCCCAGGGTGGTAAACGCCTCGTGTGATCTCCTCACGAAGGTGATCGTACACCTGTTGGTAAAGCTGAGCAGTATTTAGGACAGGCATCTTGACCTCTAGAGGAGGCAGAAAAACAGAGGTTCGACCCGACAGTGTGCGATACGTTCAGCAACGTACAATCTGTTATCTATTATAACAGATAATAGCGCCGTGTCAAGGGTTTTTCAGTGACAACTCAGACAAGTCCTAGGACCGCGCCTAGGTGTTGTGGTTGGCCTGCTTTTGTGCTAGAATTGGTGTGGATAAGGGACGCTGTGGGAGAAACCCTATGGACAGCATTCAAGTGCTCTTGGTGGAAGATCACACGATCGTCCGCAAAGGATTGCGCGCCCTCTTGGAAGGGGAGCCCGATATCCAGGTGGTTGGCGAAGCGGAGGATGGCAGACAGGCCTTGGATCAGGTCCAACAACTGCTCCCGGATGTGGTATTGATGGATATCGGTATGCCGGGCCTGAATGGGTTGGAAGCTACACGGCAGATCAAGCACCAATTCCCCAAGACCAAAGTTGTGGTCTTGACCATGCATACCAACGCAGAGTATGTCTTTAGCGTCCTGCAGGCGGGCGCTTCCGGATATCTTGTCAAACAGGCGGCGACCGAGGAAGTGATTTCAGCGATTCGTGCGGTCTACCAGGGGGGATCTTTTCTCAGTCCCTCCATCTCGACAAAGGTCATCGAGGAATACCTGCGTAGAGCAGGGACAACGGAAGTGGTGGATCCTTACGAGCGCTTGACCGGTCGCGAGCGCGAAGTGTTACAGCTCATCGTCGAGGGGCACTCGACGCAGGAGATCGCCACGCTACTATACGTCAGCGGTAAGACCGTGGAGACCCATAGAGCCCGCCTTATGGAGAAACTAGATATCCACACCATCGCTGAGCTTACCCAGTACGCCATCCGCAAAGGGATCATCGAGCTCGATTAGGATCGCCCGCGGAAAGTACTGTGCCTCCCCCGCAAGTCCACGCAAATCTCATCCTTTTGTCCCCCCCAAAATCAGGAATCTCCCGATAGATTATGCATCCTTCGCGTTGTAGAATGGACCATAGTTCGTTGAACCATGGTGATCGTGGTCACCTCTTACACCACGCAATAACAATACACGGAGGTTCATCTCATGGCGACGTTGAAGGTAGCTGCACACTCGCGAGTTCCGGCTATTGCAGGCGCTATTGCGGGCACTATTCGGGATCAGGGCAGGGCTGAGGTCCATGCCATCGGTGCAGGCGCGGTCAATCAGGCGGTCAAAGCGGTCGCTGTGGCGCGTCGCTTCCTAGAGTCAGAAGGCTATGACATTATCCTGGTGCCCGCCTTCGTAAACGTAGAGATTGCTGACCAGACCAAGTCTGCGCTCCAATTCGTCATCGAGTCTCGTTAAGAGATCCCCGGTATCAGGTAGCGTTCTGGTTCCTGGTTTGGTTACGTGACCACGGCGTAATGATAGGTCCCACCCATCGATAGGATGGGAGTGGGGTAGGATTCGTGGGCTGATCGCATCGAAGGCCGGACGCCGTATGGCGTCCGGCCTTTCCTGTGGTGATCAGGCCAAGAACCCCAGTTCAGTGTGCTCAGTCATCTGCTGCACAAACTGCACGAGCAGCCTGACCGAATCCACCGCATCGTTGAGGTCCAGGGTGCAAACGGGGGTATGCGAATAGCGGCGAGCGAGGCCAAGCCCTACGGTGGGTACGCCTCGGCCACTGGTGTGGATGGGACCTGAATCGGTGGCCGCTTTGCCCACGATGGTACAGGGTTGCAGGTTGACTCCTGCTGCTTCTGCAGCGCGCCAGAGGTAGCGGGTCACGGCTGGGTGGGCGATCTGCGCGCTATTGGCCAGCAGCAAGACGGGCCCCTGGCCGATATGGGCGGGCAGCTCGCGCTCATCGTCCACATCGGGGGTGCCGCCGGCCATAAAGGTATCGATGACGATGGCGTAATCAGGCTGCAGGCGATAGGCTGCCACCTGGGCTCCCCGCATGCCCACTTCTTCCTGCACGCAGATGGCTCCGTGCAACGTGCCGGCGAGCGATGCGCCCCGCAACTGCTTGAACAACTCTAGCACGACGGCGCAACCGATGCGGTTGTCGATCGCCTTGCCACAGACGCGATCGGGGTTGGTCATGGAGACCAGGGGACTGTAATAGGCTACCGGATCCCCTATGGCGATTCCCATCGCGGCCACATCGGCGGCTGTGTCGGCGCCCACGTCGATGTACAGATAGTCGGTGGGCAAGACGCGCCCCTTTTCCTCCTGGGTCTGCAGGTGGCCCGACTTGACGCCGATGACCCCGAAATGCCCGCGCACGCGCACGCGCCGCCCCACGAGCATGGAAGGCAATATGCCACCCAAAGGATCGAAACGCAGAAAGCCGCGCCGATCCACGCTCTTGACGATGCCGCCGATCTCATCCGAGTGGGCGGAGATCAGCAGAGACGGCCCAGCCGCGGCCCCCCGGCGCATGGCGTAGAGGTTGCCCATGCTATCAACGTCCACGCCATCCGCCAGTCCGGCAAACGCATCGCGCAGATGGCGCACCACATCCTGCTCGAATCCTGATACGCCATCCAGCGCGGTAAGCTCTGCTAGCGTGTTACGCAACGATTCTTTCAAGGCTCTCTCCTCCGATGAAAAATGGGGCAGATAGGCCCCCAGCCCATGGTCGCTCTGCCCACTACGATAGGCGCCTTCTCACGCGTTGGGGTCCAGGAGGATCTTGCAAGCATCGCTGGCTTGGTGTGCGATCTCCATGGCCTGCCCCAGATCCTTCAGCGGCATGATGTGGGTCACCGGCTTGACCAGGTCCAGCGTGCCCATGTTGGCGATGGCCACGGCCTGGTTGAAATCCTCTTCGCGGTAGACGCGAATGGGTGTGACGACGATTTCCTTGAACTGGATCGCCGTGATATCCACGGTGGGGGGCGTCTTGGGCATGCCCACTTGGAGTAGCTCGCCGCCAGGACGGATCATCTTGATGGCTTCGGCGATGGTGGGTTGGACGCCCGCCGTCTCAAAGACGATCGGGAGGCCCACGCCCTCGGTGGCCTCGGCGACCACATCAACGATGCTTTGCACGTTCGCATCGACCACTTCAAAACCCAGGTCGCGGGCGATCTGGAGGCGACGGGGGCTGCGCTCGGAGACAAAGACGCGTTTCGCCCCTGCCAGCCGCGCCACTTGTGCCGTCATGATGCCGATGGGCCCGGCGCCGAGCACGGCGGTGGTGTCGCTCACCTTGAACTTGGAGGCGCGCAGAGCGTGGACTGCCACGGCCAGAGGCTCGATCAACGCGGCCTGCACCAGGGGCAGGCTCGGGGATACGGGGCGCACGGTGTGTAGGGGCACAGCCACGTATTCGGCAAAGCCGCCATCGCCGTCGATGCCCACCAGCTTGAGGGTGGCGCAGACATGCGGGATGCCGTTGCGACAGGCATAGCAGTGGCCGCACATGAGCAGAGGATTGATGGCCACCGGCGTGCCCGGCGCGAAGGCGTCGCCATCGGCCTCTACGATCGTCCCTGAGAACTCGTGGCTCGCAATGAGGGGCGCCTTGGCCCGCGGATGCTTGCCCAGGTAGATCATCAAGTCGGTGCCGCAGATCCCCGCGTAACCCACCTTGATCAGGGCCTGGCCTGGTCCGGCTTGGGGTTTGGGTACCCTCGCATACTCGATACTCTCAGTTCCCACCCACAGAGCTGCTTTCATCGTCTCGGCCATTGTGTCTACTCCTTGTCGGTTATTGGGATTTAGGGTCCGTGAAACGGATGCTCCGCGATTTGGATTCAGGCACCAGGCTGGGCCAGGTCCTGCCCGAGCCGCACCCAGTCTAGCACAAGGAGACGCGACGGCCAAGTATGGAGCGATGACACGGCGCATCTATTTGCCAGGCTCATCACTTGCGCTAGACTGTACCCAGTGTGCAACCGAGCCTGGGCTGTGTAATGCACACGGCCAACAGCGCGCCACCCCTGGGGGCTCGCGACGAACAACCAAGCGAGGGAGACATGTTCGTAGTGAGGTCCGTCAGGGCCGTGTCGCGGGCTAGGTCAGCCTGACGAACAAGCCTTAACAAGCATGCTGCAAACCCGCGGCGCTGGCACTGGGGGTTTGTAGTATGCTCGCCGCACAGGGGAGAAGGGATGGGAGTGTGAACACCAAGCTGAAAAGCTATAAAAAGGAAGCGGACTATTCCTACGCTATCGGCGTCTTTGCGACGTTGGAATTGCTCGCGCATCGCCCGGACGATGTGCAGCAGGTGCTGCTGAGCTCCAGGGGCCAGGCCAACCAAGGTGTGGCCAAGATCACCGAGATCTGCACGGCGCAAGGGATCCCGACGCGTATCGCCGACGCCCAGGTGGAGAGGCTTGCCGGCAGCGAGGGCCACTATGCGATCGGTGTGTTCGACAAGTATGAGACGCCCCTGGTCTCAGAGGCGAACCACGTGCTGTTGGTCAATCCCAGCGACGCAGGGAACCTGGGCACCATCGCCAGGACCATGCTGGGGTTCGAGATGCTGGACCTGGCGGTGATCAGGCCGGCCGCCGACATCTGGGATCCCAGGACCATTCGAGCCTCGATGGGGGCCATCTTTCAGTTGCGCTGCGAGTATTTCAGCGCTTTGCCCGATTACCGCGCGCGATTCGCGCAGCATTTCTATCCACTGATGACGGATGGCCAGCGGGATTTGGCGGAGGTGCAATTCGAGGCGCCCTATGCCCTGGTTTTCGGGAACGAGGGGGCAGGGCTGGGACCCGAGTTCCAGAGCACGGGCGACAGCGTGCGCATCGCGCACAGCCAGAGGATCGATAGCCTCAACCTGGCGGTCTCGGTGGGCATAACTCTCTATGCAGCGACCCGAGCGGGTCACTAGCGCTAGGCTCAGGCAGGGAACCTGACTCGTGGTCGCGCTAAAGGTCTAGGATGGTTTGGTCACGGATGTGAAGGCTTGGCTGCCCATAGGCAGTCCTTATTAGAGAGCAACTATCACTCCAGAGTGCAGATGCTACAAGATGACAGCGCCCCAGCGAGCCAATCGATGGCTACGTATGCGATGAGGAGAGACCATGGATGCTTCAACACAGCACAAGAGATTCTCCAAGGCCGCCCAGGGCAGGGCGCACATCCTGCAGTGGTTCCCTGGACACCAGGCCCCGATTTGGCGATCTGTATTGGGGCTGGCGCTGGTCCTGTTTCTGGCCGGTTGCCGGGGAAGCGCCCAAGGCCTAGGCATGGGCTCGTTGGCCCTTTTCCAGCGCGCCACGGCCACGGCAACGGCAAGGCCCAGCGCTACGGCCAAACCGACTTTTACGCCGCGGCCCAGTAGCACGGCAACCGCTACCGCGACACCCAGTGCCACCCCGACGGCAACCGCGACTGCGACGCGGACCGCAACGCCGACAATCGCCGCCACGGCGACGCCTACGGTGACTCCCTCGGCGACGCCAACTTACACTCTATTGCCGAGCTCGACACCCACCATCACTCATACCCCGGAGCCAACGGCCATCCCCTCGCCCTCCGCCACGGCAATCGTCGCCCCGACGGCTGTTCCGGTGCCTGTGCCCGCCGCTCCGCCTGCAGGAGATCGTCCTCGGCTGGTGCTGGCGGGCTATTCGGCCTGGTATGATGATAACCGCTGGAGTGACTGCAATATCAGCGCTGGGGACCGCCCGAAACAGACGTACCACTCTGATGATCCCGCAGCGATCCGGCGCCATGTGGAGATGGCTGTGGGCGCGGGGATCGATGGCTTGACCCTGCAGTGGTTTGCACCCGGGGAGCGCACCGACAAAAACATGGCCCAGCTGTTGGCTCAATCGCAAGGCACCTCCTTGCGCTCCACGGTCATCTTTCTGCGGCACATCTGGCCTGGCTCGCCGGCCGCCAGCCACGACAGCGTCTCGGATTCCATTCGCTACCTGCTCGACACCTACAGCGGGCACCCCAACTTTTTGGTCTACCAGGGCAAGCCGGTGATCATCTTTTGCGATATGTACCGCGTCCCCAAGCAAGGTGGCCAGAGCGCGGTGCAGGCCTGGGCGGCTATCCGCGCCCGTGTGGACCCGGACCATCGATCGATCTGGATCGCCGAAGGATTGGACCCCGCCTACCTGGAGGTGTTCGACGGGCTGTATGTGTACAAGATCACGCACAGCACGGCGCCTAATGATTACGTCAAAGACTCTCGCTGGGCGGGTAGCGTGCGCAATTGGGAACAGCGTACCGGACAGCCCAAGTATTGGATGGCCACGGTGATGCCTGGGTGGGACGACCTGCGCTCCAAGTGCAGGGCCGATCTGCGCGGGGGTGTGCCCGTGCACAAGGCAGACCGGCAGAATGGCGCTTTCTACCGCGCCACGTTCGATGCGGCCATGGCCAGCACGCCCGATTGGCTGTGGGTCAACAGCATCAACGAGTGGGTGGAGGGCACCTACATCGAGCCGAGCGAGCAATACGGCGACACCTACCTGCAGATCACCGGGGAGCTGGCCCGCCGCTTCAAAGGCTCCTGAGCGCGCCGTCTGGGCCGGAGAAAGAGCTCAACACGGAGGTACGGAGGGCGGACGGAGGGCCCGGAGAAGAAGAGGAACCACGGAACAGGCGGAATACACAGAAGAAGATATAACAACGAATCCGGAGGATGGGCGAATCGGACGGCGGCTTGGCCACGCCGTGATCTGTTGTGACATACTTCGATGTTCTCCTGTTATGCAGGACTGACATGCTAGGAACAAACATCTCGCCCGTCAGTGAGCCAAGCGAGGTTGAAACGGGCCAACGTCAGGTAGCGTGTATCGGACATGCGCTCGAGATACCCGCACTCGTAGAAACAGAGAATCGTCCCATCGGCAGTGACCGCCAGATCGGAATAGGCCGAGCCCCCCTCTTCTAGCACCCGAGAGACGGGCCAGCTGCGGCATTCGTCGTAACTCATTTTGACCGTGAGGCGCTTGCGGTCGTAGGCGCGGCTCCATGCCCCGGGCTGCGTGCGCTCCAGGGTGTCGGGGTTGCTAAAGAGGATGCGACTGCGGCCCCCATCCGTGGGCCAGGAATAGCGCATCATACTGGCCATACATTGCGGCTCGAGCAGAGCGTCATCGAAGGTGGGCTCGCTCCATCCCGTCACCCCATCCGGGCTGATGCTGATGAGGCGGCGATGGGCATCGGACTCGGAACGCATATTGAACAGCACGCGCCCGTCGCCCAGCTCCACCGCTGCCGTCTCGCTGGGATAGAGCATTGTGTCGGTGGTGCGGGCCACGATGTCGCCGCCATGCCAGGACTCGCCGTGGTCGTCGCTGTAGATGAGCGAGGCTACGGAGGGTCGGTGGCCCAGCTTGCCGGAGCCGAACTCGACGCCCTCCCCGGTGGACATCCACAGGGGCACGATGAGTCGCCCGTTGCCGAGCTGCAGGCCATGCCCTGGGCCGGTGGCGATCACGCGCCAGGGGTAAGCCTGGTCGGCCCGCCGGGTGCGAAAGGCCTCCATCGCTGGGGTGATCTCGCGCGCCGGCGAGAAGGTCGAGCCATCGTCATCGCTGCGCATATAAAACACACGCGAATAGTTGTGGCAATAGAGAACGTGCACCGCGCCGGTGATGTCATCGCGCACCAGCGCACAATTGTTCACCGGGCCCTCGCCATAGCCTTCGTGGGAGACCAGTATGCGGCGCGGCTCCCATGTGGCGCCCCCATCCAAGCTGCGCCGCATGAGCAGGTCGATGTTGTCCCAATCGCCGCCCTGGCCCTGGCGCGCCTCGGTGGTCACCAGGATCGTGCCACTTTTGGTGACCAGGATCCCCGGAATACGATAGTTCCAATAGCCCTCGGTGCGGGCCTCGAACAGGGCGATCTTGACTAGAAAAGGCTCGCGCGATCTGTCCACTGCTTGCCTCCCCTGCGTTTTGTTCAGACGTTCACCAGTTCCCATGCCGTTGTATGGTCTGTGCGAGGTTGCGGGCGATCTCCTCCATCCCCGCCGGGGAGGGATGTACCAGGTCTGTTGTGAGATAGCCCAGCGAAGGCAACATGCGCCGGCCCGCGACATAAATCACGTGAGGCATGTTCATCCGCGCGACGGCCTGGCTCACGATTCCGCGGAATGCAGCGAGCTTGAGCGCCGCCTCGGTGCCCGTCTCCGCATCATATTGGCAGGTGTAGAGGTCGATGCAAAAGACCGGCCTGCCCGAGCGCGCCACGGTGGAGATGAAATACTCGACGCGTGCGGCAAAATCCTGCACCGTGAACGAAGCCAGCATATTGATGCCCATCTCCAGCGTGGCCACGTGCCAATCGTCTCGCGAAGCGATATAATCGGCCATCTGGGGCTCGAGGTGCGCGCCCCCGCCAAAGCCCAGGTTCACCAGGTCCGCCTTTAGGCGCTGAGCCAGACGGGATGCATAGGTGGCCGACGGGCGCACCGATGTGTTCCCGTGCGTGATCGAGGACCCGTAGCAGAGCAGGCGGCGCGCGGGCGCTTGCTCGGGGCGGGGCGGCTCGCATTCCCCCTCGATCCCCAGAAGGCGGACGGGTGGCCGCCAGGGGAGGAGGATGCGCGTCAGCCGCGCATCGTAGGGTAACCGGGATTGCGTGGCTATCTGCTGCAACAGGGGCAGGTTGCCGGGCAGCGATATTTGCAGCGGGGTGGGCTCGGTGCCAATGACATGCCAACTCACCAGGAACGAGCCCTGGTACACCTCGGCAATGGCCGGGCGCAGGGCATTCTGCAGCGTGACCGTCGCCTCTCTCCCCGTCAAGTTAAAGCGCACCTCGCAGCCGGTGGCCTGCAGGGCGTTGATGTGGGCCGAGGGGTTCAGCTGGCGGCGCAGGCTATCGGGCACACGCGTCAGCCAAAAGCCCTTGTCCCTTTGCTCCCTATATCCCGCATAATCGACCGGGTTGGTCTCACGCAGCTGCGCCAGCGCCGTGGCATCGAACACCTGCTCCCCGTCGCCAGAGAGCGTCTCCGCCACATTGTAGAGCTTGACATCTTGATAGATCATGGATGGACCTCCGCCTCATATTCTCTAGTGATGGGGATGCATATGTTGCCATGCGGGTGGCACCCAGGCCTGAGACATATTCTCCACAGCTTGGTCCAGGTGGCTCTGACCATCGCGGATGGTCCACAGGTAATGGCCGGGGAATAGGGCCGCCACCTGCAACCCGGAGACCCGGTCGATGGAGGCGCGATAGTCCTCCAGGCTGGAGCCTGCCCAGTTTCCGAGGCCGATGGTGCCTCCGCAGAAAACCACGTCGCCGCAAAAAAGCATGCGCGGTCCCCCGTCGCTGGCCAGGTAACAGATGGAGCCCTCGCTGTGGCCGGGGACCTCGATGGCCCGCACGGTGTAGCGGCCCACGCGCATCTCTTGCCCCGAGGCGATGATGATATCCGGCGCGACGTGAGCATAGACATAGTCGGGTGTATAGATGCCCGCTTGCCTGGCCCGCACCAGGCCCAGTTCCTCGTCAGTGCCCTCCATCAACAGCCGCCCTTCGATGGCCGAACAGACGATCCGCGCGCCGGTGCGATCGGCCAGGGCCTTGGCGCCGCCCGCGTGGTCGGCGTGGGCATGGGTCAATAGCAGATAGGTGATGGCCCGCTCATCGAGGCCATCCTCACGGATATTCTGGATGATACGATCCACATCCCGGCCCACCCCCGCATCGATGAGGGCCATTTGCCCCCCACCATCCAAGAGATAAACGTGACCATCCATGGCATCGGAGAGGCCGATCGCTCCGCTGCCAACCATATACACATCGCGCATCAGTCGCATAAGGAGCCTCCTGATTGTCGCTGACGCACGGATCACAGATTCCATGCGCTTCCATGGAGACTATCATACCGCCAGTTCGTGCGGCGTTCAACTGCGCGCGCGCCGCGCTTGACCGCTCGTGCGCGCACGGGTAACATCCTGGCATGATGCAAGGCACTACCGGGCCGAGGACTTGGCGAGAGCAAGTGTCGCGTCATGTAGTGAGCAACCTTGAGAATCTTGAGAGGAGTGCGATGCAATATCGTCCATTGGGCAAGACGGGGTTCCGGGCCACGCCGATTGGCCTCGGTTGCGGGCCGATGATGTCGCTGCCAATCGAGGATGGCGCCAAAGTAGTGCGGCGAGCGTTAGAGTTGGGCATCAACTATATCGATGTGGCGCGCAGCTATGGCCAGAGCGAGATCATGGTTGGGCAGGCCATGCAGGGGCGGCGTCGCCAGGATGTGTTCATCTCCAGCAAGACGGGCGCGCGCACGCGCGAAGAGGCCTGGCGCAGCATCCAAGAATCGCTGGAGCGCCTGCAGACCGATTATCTGGACAATTGCCACCTCCACGGCATCCGCGCGGGCGAGGATATTGCGGTTCGCATGGGCCCCGGCGGCGCGCTGGAGGCCCTCGTTCAGGCGCGGGAGGAAGGGCTCATCCGCCATATCGGCTGCAGCGGGCACACATCCCGCGCCCTGCTCGAGGCTCTGGGGCGTTTCCCCCTGGACGTCATCCTGGTACCCATGAACATCATCGAGCGCGAGCCGCTGGACGAGCTCATCCCGCTGTGCCACGCCAGGGGTGTGGCGGTGACGATCATGAAACCGGTGGCGGTGGGCTTTTTGCCGGCCAGGATCGCTCTCAAGTGGCTGCTCAACCAGCCCATAGCGACCACGGTGCCCGGAGCGACCACCGTGGAAGAGGTGGAGCTGGATGCGCAGATGGCCAGCCTGGCCGATGTGACCCTCGATGCCCAGGAAGAGGCCGAGGTCGCGGCGCTGGCCGAGAAATTGCAGACCGTGCGCTGCCGTTTCTGCAACGAGTGCGAGCCCTGTAGCCAGAATATCGCCATCCCGGGATTGCTGGGCGGCGACGTGATGCTGGGACACTATCGCGTGATGGGGCCCGACCTCTTTGCCGGCACCACCTGGTCGCCCGAGTACCTGGAGCGCGATCGCCAGGCCAAGGAAAAGCTGGTGGCGGCGATCGAGGCCTGCGACCATTGCGGCAAGTGCGAGGAGCGTTGCCCGCACGGCCTGCCGGTGATGGACTTGCTGCAATCGGTGCTGCCCGCGCTGCGGGATATGCTGCGCGCATATGCGACTCAGCAGACGGCGAAGTAGGCTATGCGAGGGCCAGCAGGACTGCTGGGGATCAAGAAGGAGTGAGATGCAGAATCTGGTTATCAAGGATGTGGAACGCACGTGGGTGTCGATACCCTTGAAGCCCCGCCATGCCAAGAACCTGGTGCGCGGGCATTTTGGCTGGACGATCTTTGAGATCCTCAAGGTGCGCACGAATTCGGACCTAATAGGCTATGGGGAAACGATGATCCACTACACCTGGGGCAAGGTGCCCCAGGAGCAGATCGACCGCGTCATCGGGCACTCGCCGTTCGAGTTCCTGTGGGACGACACGCTGGGGGCCGGCCTGCAGATGGCCATATGGGACCTGGCGGGCAAGGCGGCTGGCGTGCCGTGCTATCGGCTCTTTGGCCCCCAGGTGCGCGAGTGGTGCGAGGTCGCCTGGTGGGTCAACGACATGTCCACCGAGGATTGGGTGGAGGAGATCAAGGAAGCGCTGAGCCTCGGCTATATGAGCGCCAAGCTCAAGGCTCGCCCATGGCGCGATTTCGCCGCGGCCATGCACACGCTGAAGGATATCGTGCCCTCAGATTTCCGCTTCGATGCCGATTTCAACGCCTTCCTCGTAGATGCGGGGCACGCGGTGCCTTACCTGACGGAGCTGGCAAACGATGTGCCCTCTATCGCTATCTTTGAGACCCCCATCCCGCAAGGGGATGTCGAGGGCAACGTCCTGATCCGCAACAAGGTCTCCAGGCCGATCGCCATGCATTACGGGAGCCCTCCGATCCAGACGGTCATCCGGGACGGGGTATGTGACGGGTTTGTGATCAGTGGCGGAGTGAGCAGCATCAAAGAGCAAGCAGTCCTCGCGGCGCAGATGAACAAGCCGTTCTGGCTGCAGATGGTGGGCACGGGGCTTACGGTGAGCCTCATGCTGCACCTGGCCGCGGCTTTGACCCATGCACGGTGGCCGGCGATCACCTGTCACGAGATCTATGTCGACGACCTGCTCCAGGAACGGCTTGAGGTGCACAATGGATTGGCGCATGTCCCCGAAGCTCCCGGGCTGGGGATCGCGCTCGATGAGGGGGCCGTCTCTCGCTACCAGGTGGAGGTCGGCTTCAAGGCCTCGCCGCCGCGGAATCTGTACTATGTGATCTGGCCGAACGGCGACACGATCGTATTCCCTCCGGGGCTCGCAGGTACTCCATCGGATGGCGAAGGCGGCCTGCGGAAGGAGTTCACCGAGGGCAAGTGGCCCATCTTTCATCGTGGCGTCCGCCTGGAGATCGTCCCTGATGACGGCAGCGAGGAATGGCAACGCCTCTATGATCGAGCAAGGCGGGCCGCCCCAGTTAGGCTTTAGCTGGCGCGGAGTCACCGGGGCGTTTGCGTTGCCTTATCGCTGGGGCCTGCCTGCAAGGCAGGCCCCAGCGATAGTGTTTGGCCGGGGCTATCGCCCGGCGCGGAAATTGCGAATGGCGTCGGATATACGCAGGGCGCGGTCGTAGAGGCGGAGAGCCAGGACCTCTCCTTGCAAGAACGGTGCGATGCGCAACACCGGAGCGCCGCTCACGCCGCGCAGGTTGGGGTTGTAGCGTCCCCAGCCGAATTGGCGGAAATCACCGCCATCGCACAGCGCGCCGTCCACCACGAAAAGGATGATCTTGGGGCCACCATCGACGATAGCCACCAGGTGGTGGATCTGGTCTTCCCGCACGAGGCCAGGGTCGCAGTCCCAGCGGCTCTCCGTGCGGCCGTCGTTGAGTACGATCTCCACCGTGCCTCGGGCCGTGGTCTGCAAGGCAAACCCCTGGCCGTTCGCGGTGCGGTTGTCCACGAGCACCTGGCCGGCGCCCAACTCATCGAGGCGCAGCCACAGCTCCAGGGTAAACCCCTGGCGCAAGTCCAGGGTGCCATAGTCGGCCCGACTTGGATCGCGCCGCGTGAAAGGGGGCAACTCCGGCATCGACATCTCGGCGGGCATGGACTGGTCGGCCTGCGGCAGGGCGAGCAGCGCATCCTGTGGCGCCACGGCCGGGCGATCGAACTGCCCCCATAGGGCTTCCAATAGCGTGCCGTCTACCTCGTGCACGCGAGCGATATCCTTCTGCGTCTCGGACAGGTAATAGTGGCCGCCCTCTTCCACCAGGTCCGGATAGCTCATGCGCACATAGGGGTCATCATCATAGAGCGCGATCTCGGGCTGCGACCAGCGGATGATTCTGCCCTCCGGCCCATCGGCCTCCACGCCGCCGCAGAGCCAGACGGGGTTGCGATCGTCGTAGGCCATGGTGCGGCGCCGGGGATGCTCGCGGATAAAACGCCCACCGTGGTTGTGGAACCAATAGACATAGTTGCCGTTGTCGCACTTCCAGGCAAAGTTAGCCGCCCGCGGGTGCTTCATCAGGCGGCCATCGGCGTAGCGCATGTATTGGGGCTCGCTCCAGGTGTGGCCGGCATCGCGGCTGTAGGCGTAGGCCGAGTGGCCGTCGATGGTGCGGTAGACACAAAAGAAAGAGCCGTCGCTCAGCACCGAGTAGCTTTGCTCTTCCGCGATAGGCCCGCCACCCGGCGGGGTGCGCAGCCCATAGTCGCCGTCGGGAAGAGTCTCCCAGGTGATGCGCTGCGGGTCGCGCTCGGTAACCAGGTTTCCGCTCCTCAAGAGGACGCCCTCCGAGCGGGTGAAAAAGCCCTCGCCAAAGCCACCCACTTTGTGCAGGGAGACGTACGCGGCGCGATCATGGATGAAGGGCTTGCCCACATTCCAGAAGAACTTGATCTTCCCACCATAGGGGTTGCGGCGGTCGATGTCCATATCTCGCATGGGCACATCGTAGCGCTCTGCCGACCAGGTGCGACCGTGGTCATCGCTATATTTGAAGACGAAATGGCCAAACGAATCCACACGGCGGCAGATGCCGTCGGGAAACGAGTCGCCGCGGTCGGCGATCAGCTCGCGCACGTTATCGCTGTTGTGATTGTAAAAACAGTACACGCGCCCCCCGGGGGCTACCAGGAGCACGGCATACGAAGCCTCGGGCCCGTCGGCGGGCTCCACATCGGCCGGCGCGGACCAGGTGCGTCCGCGGTCGGTGCTGCGCAGGGTGACTACATGCTGGCCGCTGGCTCCCTCGCGCCCCGTGCCGGTGGTGAGGACACAGAGCCAGGCTCCATCGCCCGTGCGCACGATATAAGGCTGGTCGCTGTAGGTCTCGGTGGGTATCTCATAACCGCACGAAATGTGGCGCCAGTCAGCGATAGGGCTCATTTCTCTACAGCTTTTCCAGGATTGCGCTCACGAACTCGCGCGTACGGAGCACGTTGCGGTCTATCTCCTCGGGTGTAGAACCTCCCACGCACTCCAGATACAACGGACCACGGAAACCACCATTTACCAGTCCCTTGAACACGGCATCGAAATCTACCCAGCCCTCGCCCGGCGTGATCATCACATCGGGCACGTCGTCTTGTACGATGCAGTCCTTGATGATGCCTACGGTGACTAGGGGAGCCACTTGGTCGATATCCATCTCCGGCCGGCGCGCGCCCTTGGTGTAATAGATGATATTGCCCGGGTCATAACAGATGCCAAAGGCGGGATGGTCGACCTGCTTGAGCAGGGCGACGAGATCCTCGGCCGTGAGAGTGATGCCGCCGTGGGGCTTGACCGAGATCTGGAGCCCGGCGCGCGCGGCATAGGCTGCCGCCTGCTTCATCACGGACACATAGCTGTCGTAGAGCTCGGCCTTGTCCGAGCCCAAGTCCAAGAGCCAGGAGGCGCCCAACAGGGCGGCGTTATCGATGAGCTGCCGATATTGCTTCGCCGCCTGCTCGATCCCCAGGTCGAGGCGGGCATGTGCCAGGACCAGTGATGGCTTGAGCCCCTCGGCCAGGGCGGTCTGGCGGGCTGTAAGCACCTCCTCGCGGGTGCTCTCAGCGGTGACGGCCGTAAAGACGGCTATGTCGGAGTATCCGGCTGCGGCGATGCGACGGCATGCCTCGGCAAAGGGCACATTGGCGTAGGGCCTGGTGGTGCAACCGATCGTCAGTTTCATCTCTTGATCCTCGCTATTTCTGTGGTTTGACTGATAGCTAGACATAGGGTGTTCAATCCCCGAGCACGGCGCTATAGTCAACGATGACGCCTAT
This sequence comes from uncultured Anaerolineales bacterium, assembly GCA_964416075.1. GTDB lineage: Bacteria > Chloroflexota > Anaerolineae > UBA1429 > UBA1429 > CAYQDH01. Next base: position 17,888 of record CAYQDH010000006.1, read on the forward strand.
CTGGGCCGAACGGTATGCGGCCTCTGCCAGCGCCACCGTGGCCATTCCTTCCTCACCGGAGATGGTGACGGGTGCTTCGCCACGCAAGGCGGCAAGCCAGTCCTTTAGTTCGGCCTGCACGGGGTGCTCGGCGGTGAACTCGGCCGAGACATCGATTATGCCCCCGTCCGCGCCGTGCACCTGCAGGGCGCCGCGATCGAATGCCGCATCGCTGAGCAGGGTGGCCCGCTCAAAATAGAAACGGAATCCATAGCGCCCCGCATAAGAGCCGACGCCCCCCTCGTAGGCTGCGGCGGCGCCGGAGCCAAAGTGAACCTGCAGCGCGATATAGTCGGCCCATTCGCGGCCCTCGGGAAAGACCTTGCGCGATAGGGCATAGACCGTCTCGGGTGTTCCCATCAGGCAACGCAGCATATCCAGCTCGTGAGCGCCAACCTCCAGCAGAACACCTCCGCTAAGGGCATTGCTGGCGCGCCAGTGGGCGGGGTCGATGTGGTGGCCGTTACTGATGCGCCAGATGGAGGCGGCGTAGAGCTGGCCGTAGCGCCCCTCGGCCAGCCATCTCAGGATCGAGCGGTAGGGCTCATAATAGCGCAGCACCTGGCCGACCATCAGGGGCACGCCATGCTGGCGAACGGCGGCCAAGATGCGGCGACAACCTGCCACGTCGACCGACATAGGCTTTTCTAGAAACAGGCCGACGCCTGCGTGCGCGGCTTGTTCCACCGCGGGTGCGTGCAGGTAGGGTGGAAGCGCAATGATCAGGCCATCCAAGCCGGGATAGGCCAGGAACCCATCGACAGAGGCGACAGCCTCGGCCCCGTACTCAGCGGCCGCGCTAGACGCGGCTTCTGGTCGCACATCGTAGGCCGCTACGAGCTGGGCCTGTTTCGTGGCTACCAGGGCCTGCGCCAGGCTGCACCCCATCCCTCCGCAACCCCACAATCCTATGCGTAACACCTTGCTCGTTTCCCCTTTCTCGGGATTGGCCTCGCCCCGGTGTTTCCGGGGCCGCATAAGACATGCTAGCGCCAACGGTGTGACATGTCAACCGTACTTGACGTGCACCTCAACCGCCCGCTATAATAGGTGTGCCTGGGTCCGAGCAGGGGGGGCGGAGGCCTACGGAGGTAGCCACGCGCAAGGTTATTTCGTGTGGCGCCTGCTGTGAACAAGGGGTTTGCCGATGTCCATCTACCAGGACTATGCGCGGGTTTACGATGCCTCGGGGCAGCTCGCTTTCAGCCTCAAGATGATCACCTACTTGGGGCGGCTTATCGAGCGCCATCCCACTCCCGGACGCACCATGCTCGACCTGGCCTGCGGCACGGGCACTGTGGCGATCTCCCAGGCCCAGGCCGGTTGGCGCGTTTACGGCATCGACGGCTCAGCCGATATGTTGGCCCAAGCGCGGGCCAAGGCTGAGAATACAGGGGCGATCGTGTTGTGGAGCCAGCAGGACATGCGCCACTTTCGCTTGCCCCAGCAGATGTCGTTGGTCACCTGTCTGTACGACAGCATCAACTATATGATCACCAGCGATGATCTGCTGGCCGTTTTCCGCCGCGTGTTCGGTGCTCTGGCTCCCGGCGGCCTGTTTCTTTTTGATATGAACACCGCCTGGGCTTTGGCCACACTTTGGGATGATGAGACCTATTTCACCGATGGTGATGATCTCTCGGTGGTGATGCAAAGCAGGTACGATGATAGACGACAACGAGCAATCGTGGTGGTGACCTGCTTCGAGCGGGTTGGCGATCTCTATAACAAGATCGTAGAACAACACGTAGAGCAAGCCTATCCTCTGGAACAGGTTGCCACCCTGCTTACGGACGCAGGGTTCCAGATCGATGCGCAGTACGATTGCTTTACCTTTCGCGAGCCCGGACCGGAGACGCTACGCATCATGTGGGTGGCGCGCAAGGCCCAAGAGATGGCGGAGATCTCGGGAGAAGAATAGAACTCGGGGGGCGGGGGTGTGGTAATTGACGGCTCTTTCCTCTGGTGCTAGAATCACCGTTTGACTCCCGTGAACTGGGAAAGGCTACTTTTGCCTGCATCCATGCGGGCCTGCATGGGCCTCGGATTCCGGTGTTGCAAGTATAGATTCTGATCCTGGTTTGGCATATGAGCACTCGATAAGGAGAGACGAGGATGGCAACTTGGAAGGAAGGTTATCGCGTTTTGGCGGATACCCTGGCCCAGCAAGGGATCAACGTAGAGCAAGTGAAAAAGGCCCTCAAAGCGCAGAGGATCGAGACCCCCTCTTGGGGTTATGCGGATTCGGGGACCCGCTTCAAAGTGTTCAGGCAGGCGGGCGCTGCTCGCAGCACTTTTGAGAAGCTGGCCGACGCGGCGCAAGTGCATCGCTTCACCGGCGTGGCCCCCTCCGTGGCCTTGCATATCCCCTGGGACAAAGTGGGCGACTATGGCGAGCTTGCCGACTATGCCAAGTCCTTGGGCCTGGCCCTGGGCGCCGTTAACCCCAATGTCTTCCAGGATGAAGAGTACAAGCTCGGCAGCCTCTGTAACCCCGACCCTGCCATTCGGCGTCGCGCCGTGGAGCATTGTCTGGAGTGTGTCGAGATCGCCAAGACCATCGGTTCCAGGGACATTAGCCTCTGGCTGGCCGACGGCACCAGTTCCCCCGGGCAGGACAACCTACGGCAGCGCAAGCATCGCCTGGCCGAGACGTTGCACGATATCTATGCCGCGATGCCCGCTCCGATGCGCCTGCTCATCGAGTACAAGTTCTTTGAGCCCAATTTCTACAGCACTGACCTGGGTGACTGGGGGATGTCTTTCCTGATGGCTCAGAAGCTCGGCGATCGCGCCCAGGTGCTAGTGGACCTGGGACACCATCCCCTTGGCACGAACATCGAGCAGATCGTCGGTTGGCTGATCGACGAGGGCCGGCTGGGCGGCTTTCACTTTAACAACAAAAAGTTCGCCGATGACGACCTCACGGTGGGCTCGATCAATCCGTACGAGTTGTACCTCATCTTCAATGAGCTGATCGATGGCGAGATGGACCCCGCGGTCAAGATGGATGTGGCCTATATGATCGATGAGAGCGTGAACATCAAGCCCAAGATCGAATCGATGATCCAATCGGTGGTCAATGTCCAGGAGGCGTATGCCCGCGCTTTGCTGATCGACCGCAAGACTCTGGGCGAGGCGCAACAGTCGGGCGATGTGGTGTTGGCGGAAGAAACCGTTGTGCGGGCCTATCGCATCGATGTTACGCCGCTCCTGGCGGCCGTGCGCGAGGAGATGGGTGTGGCCGTCGATCCCCTGGCCGCGTATCGGGCGAGCGGCTACCGCGAGAAGATTCTCGCCGAGCGCCAAATGGTGGCGGGCGGCGAGTCGGGCTATCCCGGAGCGTAAATAATGGCAAACACGGAAACTGTCCTCGCCGAATTGGTGCGCATGTCCAATGACCTGGGGCGCCCCGAGCGAGACCTGGTCATCCTGGGCGAGGGCAACACCTCGGCCATCTGCGATGATGGGACATTCTACGTCAAAGCTAGCGGCACAGAGCTGCGGACTATCGATGCCCATGGTTTTGTGTGCTTGCGAGCGGATGCGGTGTGCGCTCTGGCGGATGGACGCGAGGTGCTGGCGGACACGGCGCTCAAGGCGGCGCTAGATGCAGCCAAGGTGGACCCTTCGGTTGCGTTGCGGCCATCCGTGGAAACGGTGCTCCACGCCCTGGCTCTGACAGAGGGCGGCGCCCGGTTTGTGGGTCATACGCACCCGGTCGCCGTGAACGCCCTGATGTGCTCGGTGGCGGTGCCCGCGGCGATCTCCGGCCGCCTTTTCCCAGATGAGATCGTGGTGTGCGGCCCGGCGCCGGTCTTTATCCCCTACACCGATCCTGGACTACCGTTGGCCCGCGTGGTGCGCGCTGCGCTCAAGCAATACAGGGACGAATGGGGACAGCCGGCCAAGGTGGTCCTGATGCAGAACCATGGCCTCATTGCCCTGGGCTCATCGGCCCGGGAGGTGGATGCCATCACCAGCATGTATGTCAAGACGTGCCGCGTTCTGGCTGGCGCGTATGCTTTTGGCGGTCCGCATTTTATGACGGCAAAGAATGTGGATGCCATCCACAAGCGCCCCGATGAGGGTTACCGTCGCAAGGCTCTGGGTATTTCCTGACACCTGTGACCCTCCCGCAGGTTGGGGGCTCATCGCGAGCCGCCAACCTGCGGGAGGGTGGTTGGATAGGCTGGGCAATTTGCGAATTGCCACTGCAAGGAGAACAAGGATATGAGTAGCAAGGGAATCGATGCTGAGCTCAAGTTGGAGATTTATCGCAAGGGTGAGGGCCAAGTGCCGGGCCAATACTGGCTGTGGCCGCTGTATGGAGCAGGACTAGAGAACCTGGGTGTGGATGAAAAGCCTATCCTGGTGCAAACGCCCTCCTGCGGACCCGATCAATTGCTGGTGCGCCATGACGCGGTGGGTCTTTGCTTTTCCGATACCAAGATTATCAAGGCGGGAGAGACGCATCCGCGTCTCATGGGGCGCAATATGAAAACCAACCCGGTGGTGTTGGGCCACGAGGTCTCGCTCACGGTGATGGAGGTGGGCAGCAACCTGAAGGGACAATACACGCCGGGGGATCGCTTTATCGTCCAGGCTGATATCTATTACAAGGGCGTGGGCCTGGCCTACGGCTATGCACTTCAGGGCGGCCTCTCGCAGTTCAACATCATTGGCGACGAGATATTGCATGGCGACGAGGGATGCTACTTGCTCCCCGTGCAGCCTGAGACAGGCTATGCCCAGGCCGCTCTCACCGAGCCGTGGGCCTGCGTGACCGCGTCCTACGACGTGTCCTATCGCGCCGGCTGGAAGCCCGAGGGAACGGTGCTGATCGTTTCGGGACCCGCAGCGGGTGCTGATTATCAACTGGGGACCCCTTACGGGGGGGGCCAGCCGCCGCGTTGCGTGGTGACGATGGGCGTTACGGGCATGCTGCTGGACGAGTTGCGCCGCCGCGCCAAGAGCGATGGCTTTGGCCTCGTCGAGCTGGGTGCGCCCAGTGCAGAGAGCCTCGCCCAGGCGAAGCAAGCATGCGACGAGAGCGCCGAGCGCTCGTTCGAAGATATCGTGCTCCTAGGAGCCGATGCAGCCTTGTACGAGATGCTCGAGCCCCTGGCTGGCAAAGGCGGCCTCCTGAACCTGGTGGGAGCGGAGGGGCTCGTGAGCCCGGCACGAGTGGATGTGGGCCGGCTGCACTATGACAATCTCAGCCTCACCGGTACGAAGGAGAGGGATATCTCACTGGCCTATGAGCCGATCCGCACAGAGCTACTCGCTGGCGGCAAGGCAGCCTTCCTGGGAGCCGCAGGACCTATGGGGCAGATGCACGTACAGCGTGCCCTACAGTCTCAAGATGGGCCCAGCCTGGCTGTGGCCACCGACCTGTTGCCAGACCGCCTGGAGGTGATCAACGTCAAGTTTGCCCAATTGATCGAGGCTCGACGAGGCGAGACCGAGTTGGTGCTGCGCGCGCCTGACGGCCAAAAGGCCGCCGAGTTCAACGCTGGTCTGATGGCCCTGACAGGGGGCAGAGGCTATGACGACATCGTCGTCCTCGCACCCAGTCCCGGGGTCATCGCGGGGTCCGTGAGTATGCTGGCCCCCGGTGGGGTGATGAACGTTTTCGCCGGGCTCTCGCGCGGCGTCCAAGCCCCCATCGACCTGACCCCGGTGGTCAACCGCGGTATTCGCTTCACCGGCACCAGCGGGTCCGCCATCCGCGACATGCGCAAGATGCTCATCGCCACCGAGGCGGGCGAACTGGATACCAACCTCTCGGTGGATGCTATCTCGGGGCTGAACGACGTGAAAAAGGGCCTGGAGGGGGTCATCCATCAAGGGTTCACGGGCAAAGTGGTCATCTATCCCCAAATCCTCGATTTTCCGCTGACGCGGCTCGAGGACCTCAAGGATGTGCTGCCCAACGTGTATGCCAAGCTGGGTCCTAATAACTCGTGGACCGTGGAAGCCGAGGCGCAATTCCTCGAGGAGTTGTTGCCATGAGCGATTGCCGTCGTCTGGTGGACAAGGTTGCTGTCGTCACTGGCGCAGGCCAGGGGCTGGGCGAGGCCTTGGCTCGCCGCCTGGCCCAGGAAGGCGCCCATGTGGTCATCGCCGACATTGCCGACGACAAGGCGCAGGCTGTTTCGCGGGCTATCGTCGAACAATACGGCGTCCAGTCGTTCGCCGTCCACACCGACGTGACCGATCTCGAGCAGTGTGAGGCCATGGTGCGGCGCACGGTGGAGACCTATGGGCGCCTGGACATCCTAGTCTCCAATGCGGGTATCTTGATCGCCGGGGAGATCACTGAGATTAGCCCTGCGCACTGGCGCAAGGTCATCGACATTAACCTGGTGGGGTATTTCAACGTGGCTCGCGCGGCGGCGCGTGTGATGAAAGATCAGCGCAGCGGTGCGATCATCCAGATCAATAGCAAGTCGGGGAAAAAGGGCAGCAGCAAGAACTCGGCTTATGCGGCGAGCAAGTTCGGGGGCATCGGCCTGACTCAAAGCTTGGCCCTGGAACTGGCAGAATATGGCATTCGTGTCAACTCGATCTGTCCCGGCAACCTGCTGGATTCTCCGCTGTGGGTGGATAGCCTTTATGACCAATATGCCGAGCGGTGGGGGATCAGCAAAGAAGAGGTGCGGGCCAGGTACTTGGGCCAGGTACCCCTGGGGCGCGGTTGTGTCTATAATGACGTGGCCAACGTGATGGTCTTTCTGGCCAGCGACGATTCTTCGTATATGACGGGCCAAGGGATCAATGTCACGGGCGGCCAGGAAATGCACTAGGCTGGAATGGTTTGGTGATGACAAATAACTGTGGGGATGGGGCCAACGACGCCGTACTCGGCGGCGCTGTTCTAGGTGATGCGGTGATGTTTGGCGCGGGCAACGTGGGGCGCGGTTTCCTGGGCCAGCTTTTCAGCGAATCGGGCTATCGTGTGGTGTTTGTGGATATCGACGGGCCGCTGATTGCGCGGATGCGCCTGCAAGGGCATTATACCATCCGGCTGGTGGATAACACTCGCACAGAGGAGGTCCAAGTTAGCCCCGTCACGGGCCTCCTGAGCCGCGAAACCGAGGCGATCGCCGATGTGTTGGCGGGAGCTACTATCGCCGCGACGGCCGTTGGCGCGCGAGCCCTGACATTCATCGCCCCGACCATCGCGGCTGGTATCCAGCTACGAGCGGAGCGGAGAGTTACTACACCCCTCAACATCATCGTCTGCGAGAATCTTCATGGTGCGGCGTCCATCTTTCGCGGGATGGTTTCCGAGCACCTGAACAGCTTGGGGCGGGAATACCTGGCCATGCACGTTGGCTTTGTGGACACGGTGATCGGGCGCATGGTACCCGAGCTGCCCCCGGAGCTCCGCGCCCAGGACCCCACCTTGATCATCGTGGAGCCCTATAAGGAACTACCCGTCGACCGCAGCGGGTTTGTGGGGCCCGCGCCCCAGATCGTGGGCATGCAGCCCTGCGACAATTTCGAGCTTTATACAGCGCGCAAGCTGTACTTGCACAACGCCGGCCATGCCGTGCTGGGCTACCTGGGCTACCGACGGGGCCACAAGCTGGGCTACGAGGCGCTGGAAGATGGCGAGATTCGGCCCATCCTGAGCGCCGCCCTGGAGGAATCGATGCGCGGCATTGTAGCGCACTACAAGGCCGAAGAGGGCTGGCTGCGCGCCCATGTGGACGACCTGCTGGCGCGCTTTGCGAACCGGGTCCTGGCCGACCCGGTCGTGCGCCTGGGCCGCGATCCCATGCGCAAGCTGGCTCCCTCCGACCGGTTGGTGGGCGCCGCGCGGGTGGCGGAGGAGGCGGGCACTTTGCCGGTGAACCTGGCCTGGGGTATCGCCGGGGCGCTGGCCTTCGATGCGCCCGAGGATACCATCGCAGTGCAGCTCCAACAACGCATCGCGGCTGAAGGCGTGCAGGCGGTTCTGGAGTCGGTGAGTGAGATTCGCCGTGATGAGCCCCTGGGGCTGGCCGTCCTGGACAGCTATCGACTCTTGCACGAGCAAGAGCGGTGGCGATGATCTATACCATCACGCTAAACCCCACGATCGACCGCACCATGCACTTTCCGCGGTTGGCCATTGGGGAGCTGAATCGAGCCAGCAGCTCGCGGATCGACCTCAGCGGCAAAGGGGTGAACGTCTCGGTGGCCCTGCGCATCTTTGGGGTGCAGACGACGCTGCTGGGCATCTCGGCGGGCGTGTTTGGGCGCATGCTGGTGGATGGCCTGCGTGCCCAAGGGTTCGCGTGCGACTTTACCGATGTGGCGGGCGAGACGCGCTCCAACGTGACGGTGATCGATGATGCCACGGGGGTTACTACCAAGCTGAATGAGCCTGGTCCCATGGTGACCGAGAGGGATCTCGTAGCGCTGATGGATGGTTTGGCTGCCCGGGTCGTGGCCGGCGACCTATGCGTCTTTTCGGGAAGCCTGCCACCCGGCGCCCCCGTGGATATTTATGCGCGCCTGATGCGGGTGGTGCAGGCCCGCGGCGGTGCGGCGGTCCTGGATACCAGCGGCCCGGCGCTGGCGGCGGGGTGCGCCGCGCATCCGGAGTGGATCAAGCCTAACGCGGACGAGGCTGCCGAGCTCGTACACCTTCCCTTCACCGCGGTGGAGGACCTGGCGCCGGGGGTGAAGGCCATCCTGGCCCTCGGGCCGCGGCGCGTGCTTCTCTCTCTGGGCAGCCGGGGCGCCGTGATGGCGGATGGACAAGGAGTTTGGTGGGCGCAGCCGCCGGGCATCGTCGAGATCAGTGCGGTGGGCGCTGGTGATGCGTTGATGGCTGGGGCGCTGTGGGCCTCTGTCTCCTTGGGCGCCTCACCCCTGGAGGTGGCCCGCTGGGCGGTCGCGAGCGGCACCGCCGCAGCGATGCAGGATGGGACAGCGATGCCCACTCGTACCCAGATCGAGGAGGTCTACGGCCAGGTGACGGCCAGTCGCTTGGGCTAGAGCCCGCGACCTGGCAGGGTGGCCAGACACCGTGAGATGGTAAGTGCCAGGGCAACATGATGCCCTGATGAGCATAGATTGGCGATATGTCGAGCCCGTGATACACTGGATAGCGGGCCCTGGACAGAGCACGGTAGACAAACATCGGTACTGCGGACTATTCACTAGTAAGGATAGAAGGTTCAACATGGCTGAAACAGTGACAAGCAAGGCGAGTGACCTGAGCAGGGAAGATCTGCTCGAGCTGTTGCGTCGTATGTGGGAGATTCGGCTGTTCGAGAACAAAGTCTCTGATCTCCTCAACCAGAACATCATCAAGGGCGCTTCTCATCTCTATGCGGGGCAGGAAGCGGTGGCGGTGGGCGCCGTCGCCGCGCTGCAAGACGAGGATTTGATCACCAGCACTCACCGCGGACACGGCCATTGCCATGCGCGAGGCGATTGCCTGGCCCCCACGCCGGAAGCCAAGCAAGAGCACCTGAACAAGATGATGGCCGAGCTTTGTGGCCGCGCCACAGGGTACTGCAAGGGCCGCGGTGGCTCGATGCACATCGCTGATGTGCAAAAGGGCAATCTGGGCGCCACGGGCATCGTCGGCGGCAACATCCCTGTAGCCACGGGTGCGGCGCTCTCGATGCAACTGCAAAAGATGAACCGCGTGGTGGTTTGTTTCTTTGGCGATGGCGCCTCGAACACGGGCAACTTTCACGAGGGCCTGAATATGGCTTCGGCGTGGCGGTTGCCGGTGGTGTATGTGGTGGAGAACAACCTCTATGGCATGTCCGTGCCCTTTAATAAGGTGAGTGCCCTGCCCGACATCGCCGCGCGCGCGGCGGCCTACGACATGCCTGGCGTTGTGGTAGATGGGATGGATGTCCTGGCCGTATATGAAGCGATCTCTGAGGCGGTGGCCCGTGCGCGCCGCGGTGAGGGCCCCACGCTCGTGGAGTGCAAAACCTACCGTTGGTATGGCCACAGCAAGTCGGACCCGCGCAAGTATCGAACCAAGGAAGAAGAGCAAGACTGGCACGATCGCGACCCGCTGACCGTGTTCTCTCAGCAATTGCTCGACACCAAGTTGGCCACGCAAGAAGAGCTGGACGCCGTGGAGAATCGGGCGGAAAAGGCCATCGAAAAGGCCACGGAATTCGCCCTGGCTTCACCCATGCCTGACCCCTCCGAGGTGGAGCAGGATGTGTATGTCCTCAGCAACCCCACCCCGGCGGAGATCGAGGCCGAGCGACGATTGCGCGAGCGCGTGCGTAGCGACACGACGATGCCCAAGCGACGCTACTCGGAAGCGATTCGCGATGCCCTTCGCGAAGAGATGCTGCGCGATCCCAAGGTCTTTGTGATGGGCGAGGACGTGGGCCTCTACGGCGGCGCCTATGCGGCGACGCGCGGCCTGTTCGAGGAGTTCGGTCCCGAGAAAGTGATCGACACACCCATCTCCGAGGCGCTCATCGGCGGCGCGGCGGTGGGGGCGGCCATGACGGGGATGCGCCCCGTGGCAGAGCTGATGTATGTGGATTTTACTCCGTTGGCCATGGACCAAATCGCCAACCAGGGAGCCAAAAACCGCTATATGTTTGGTGGCAAAACCACGGTGCCCATGGTGATCCGCACCGAGGGCGGCGCAGGGCGCAGCATTGCCGCGCACCACTCCCAGAGCCTGGAATCGCTGTGGACGCACTTTCCCGGTATTTACGTGGTCATGCCGGCTACGCCCTACGATGCCAAGGGCTTGCTCAAGGCCTGCATACGTGGCGATAACCCGGTAATGTTTATCGAGCACAAGATGCTTTATAATAACGAGGGCCCTGTGCCCACTGAGGACTATGTGATTCCCTTGGGGATCGCGGATGTCAAGCGCGAGGGCACCGATGTAACCATCATCTCCTACTCTCGCATGGTGCTACGTTCCCTGGAAGCCGCTGCCAAGTTGGCCGAGGAAGGGATCAGCGCGGAGGTGGTGGACCTGCGCTCGCTCAAGCCGCTGGATCTGGAGACGGTGGTGCGCTCGGTGCGCAAGACTGGGCGTGTGGTGGGCGTGACGGAGGCTTACAAGACCAATAGCTTTATGAGCGAGCTCTTTACGCTGATCAACGAGAGCGCGTTTGACTACTTGGATGCGCCGATGGTGCGCGTTACGGCGTTGGACGTGCCGGTGCCTATGGCTGAGAGCCTGGAGGACGCGGATATTCCCAACGTGGCTCGGATCATCGACGCCGTGCGCAAGGTGCTGCGCTAATAGGGTGAGCGAATTCCCATCTGCCCGGCCAGACCGGCGCGCCAGCGCTGGTCCGGCGCAAGCAAACGACTATTGAGAGGAGCATATGGCAACCGAAGTTTTCCTGCCCAAGCTGGGCCAGACGATGGAAGAGGGCACCATCGTCGAATGGATGAAAAAAGAGGGCGACAAGATTAGTCGCGGGGACGTGCTCTTTACGGTAGAGTCCGACAAAGCGGTGCTGGAGGTCGAGTCCTCGGCCAAGGGTGTGCTGCTCAAGGTCCTGGTCGACAAAGGCGCCAAGGTCCCCGTGCTGACGACGGTGGGGATCATCGGGGAAGCCGGTGAGGATATCGGCGCACTGTTGGCCAAGGGCGCACCCCCACAGGCCGCCGCGGCCGTCGCCGCGCCAGCGGCCCCGCAGCCACAGGCTGCACCTGCGGCCGCCGCGGCGCCCGAGCCCGCTGTGCCTGCGCCCCAGCCCATCCCCGGCCGCGAGCGCATCTTTGCCTCGCCTCGAGCGCGCCGGGTGGCGGAGGAAAAACAGGTCGATCTGAGTTACGTGCTTGGCAGCGGCCCAGAGGGTCGGATCATCGAGAAGGACGTCTTGGCCTATGCGGAGCGCCAGCCCAAGGCTACGCCGCTGGCGCGCAAGGTGGCTGCCGAGATGGGCGTCCCGTTGGAGCAGGTCCCTGCCGAGGGTGGGCGGATTACCGCGGAGCAGGTCCGCGCCGCTGGCGCGCCCGCTGTTGCGGCGGCCGCACCAACCGCGCCAGCTCCGGCGGCGCCTGCTGCCGGCCAGGTGGTGCCCATGGCGGGCGTGCGCGCTATCATCGCCGAACGCATGGGCAATTCGGCCCGCACCACAGCCGCTGTGACCCTGGAGAGCGTGGTCGATGCCACCGAGTTTGTGGCCCTGCGTACCAGGCTCAAGGAAGCGCTGGCCAAGGAATTGGGCTTTGATGTGGGCTATAACGACTTACTAGCGGTGATCGTGGCCCGTTGCCTGGTCGAGTTCCCCTACATGAATGTGCGGCTGGATGCCGATGGCATTCGGCACCTGCAGGACGTGAACGTGGGCCTGGCAGTGGATACCGAGCGCGGCCTGATCGTGCCGGTGATCCGCAATGCACAGCACATGGGGCTCAAGGAACTGGCCACCAAATTCCGCGAGGTGGTCTCCCGCGCCCGCGAGGGCAAGGCAGGCCCCGACGACCTCACCGGCGGCACATTTACCATTACCAACCTGGGTATGTTTGGCGTCGATGCCTTTACGCCGATCATCAACCTGCCCGAATCCGCCATACTGGGCGTGGGGCGCATCCGGGCGGAAGCGGCGGTAGTCAATGGGCAGGTCGCTGTGCGCCAGCGCATGTGGCTTAGCCTGACGTTCGATCATCGCGTGGTCGATGGCGCGCCGGCCGCCCGGTTTCTGCAAGGGATCATGAAATACATCGAAACCCCCTATTTGCTCTTGTCATAGGGGAAAGAACCACCAGGACCAAGGGCACCAAGGTTCCCTGCACAAGGCCCTATTGCCCTTTGGCTTGGCGGTGAGTCCTTCTGTACTTGCTAATGTTATGGGGGAGATAACTGCCAAGATACCAAGGATACTAGGGTTTTCCATTTAAGGCCTTGGCGCCCTTGGTGGCTTGGCGGTGAGTCCTTCTTCAGTGTCGCAAGGGAGGTGACCCATGGTACAGATGTTTGGTCGGTCTTGGACACAACAAGAGCTCATGCGCTATGCAGGCAACATCTCGCAGTTGGGTGGCGTGCGAGTGAGCGAGCTTCAGGAGGGGAACTCGCGCGGCGTACAGGTAGCCGAGTTCGAGACGGGATCGGGGTTTGCCTTCACGGTGCTTCTGGACCGGGGTATGGATATTGGGGCCGCCAAATATTGCGGCGCCTCGCTGGCCTGGCATTCGAGCATCGGCCCGGCCCATCCGGCCTATTTCGAGCCCCAGGGCCTGGGCTGGCTGCGCACCTTCCACGGTGGGTTGATGGCCGGCGGCGGGATGACCTACATGGGCTCTCCCACGGTGGATGAAGGGCAGAGCCTGGGCTTGCACGGGCGGCTGAACCACCTCCCTGCCACCAATGTGTGGGCCGATGGCGTGTGGCGCGGCGACGAGTATGAGATGTGGGTGCGCGGGCGCATGCGCGAGACGGTGGTGTTCGGTGAGAATATCACCCTCACCCGGCGCATCTCGGCCACACTGGGCAGCTCGCGACTCATGATCCGGGATCTGGTGGCCAACGAGGGATTCCAGAAAGCGCCGCACATGATCCTCTACCACTGCAATTTCGGCTTCCCCTTGCTGGCCGAGGGCACCGAGCTGCTTGCGCCTGACAAGCAGGTGACCCCCCGCGACGCGGGCGCCGCAGCCGGACTGGATGCCCATGCGCGCTATGAGGCGCCTATCGACGGTTACCAGGAGCAGGTTTTCTACCATGACCTGGCCGCCGATGCCTCGGGTTACGCCACGGTGATCCTGGCCAACCGCGCCTATAACGGCGGCCAGGGGCTGGGCGCCTATCTTAGGTATAGGCAGGCGGAGCTGCCGCGCTTGATCCAGTGGAAGATGGTCGGCCCGGGCACCTATGTCACGGGCTTGGAGCCGGCGAACGCCAGCGTGGAAGGACGCGACGTAGAGCGCGCCCGTGGCACGCTGCAATTCCTGGAGCCCGGCGAGCAACGCGAATACCTGCTGGAGATCGGTGTGCTGGCCAATAATGCGGAGATCGATGCGCTGGCGGCCACCCTCCCCAAGCCCTAAGAAACCTTAACGCCAAGGCACAAAGAACACAAAGCTCTTTATATAGAAGCCTTCGTGCTCTTGGCGTCTTGGTGTTTTACCTGCGGCTTGAATCCTAGCGTATCGTAAGCTGCGCCAGAACGATATGATCACCTAACGCCTGCCCACGGCCATCCGCCACGGGCAGGCGTTCGCCTGTGGAGGCCATATAGAGGCCGACGTGCAGCGCATAGCGCCCCGCGGGCGCCTGAGGATCGACCATGATGGTGTAGCGATCCACCACGGCGTCGCCTGCGATCCAGCTCGAGGTGGGGTACTTGCCTTGCATGGGCGGGCTATCCACCTGGCCCCACAGAGGGTTGCCGGTACGCGGGTTCGTCCTTTCGCCCACCACCTGCACAAAGACGGTGTATTCCCCCTCCACCCTGTCCGCAGCCCGCCAGTAGAGAGCCAGCTCTAGCGGATCCCCTGCATGGAGAACATCGTGTTTCAAGTCATAACCTTGCAGCACAATGGCGCGGCCCAGGCGATAGTCGAGAGGAGTCTCGGCCGTCGTCGCGTCGCTGCCCATGGTGCGGAAGACTCGCACAGAGCCCAGATCCACTGCGTTCGATGGAGTGCCCCGCGACGACTCTAGATAAAGGCGCACGGTGTACATGCCGTTACCCACGGCGGTGGAGATGGGGATATCGGTGCGCAGCCTCTGGCGCGTGGGTGCGGGGGCATCCACCCTTAGAGAGGCCAGCTCACTGAAAGAACCCACGGCACGGCCCTGCCGATCTACCAGGCCCGCCTTGCAGCGCAGTGGGTCTGCGCCGCCGTACCCGGCGCTGCTCTCGATGCGCCAGGTCGTTGCCACGCGCAGGCTGCGCCCCGTGCGCACCTCGGCGAGGGGTTGATCATAGCCCTCCAGAAACATGCCCGGGGCCGGAGTGGCCGGCAACGCAACCTGCGGCCGATAGGTGTCGGCGACAGTTAGCGGCCGCGCATCTTGGCGATACAGGGCCAGGCCGCGCTCGCCGTAAGATTCTTGCAGTATGCGCTGGCCAGCGCCTTGCAGCCATGCGCCCACCTGGCGGTCGGGATCTTGCTCCAACGCCTGCGCGATGGTGACCACCCACAGACCGTCATTTTGCTCCCAGGCGGGCTTTACGTAGGGGGAGAGCAATTTCTCGCCCCCCGCCGCGCCATAGGGTACCTGGTAAACGGGGAGAGAACCCTCATACTCGTAGCGAAAGATGGGCCACTCGCTATCGTTCATCAGCAAGATGGCCTCACCGGGCTGGCCATAGGCTTCGATGGTATTGGCGAGTGTGGCATAGTCGTCGCGCAAATAGCGCCCATCATAGTAGCTGCTGAGGGGCCAGGCGAGCAAGAGGATCACGCCAGCTAGCCCAACCCACGGGGACCAGGGCCAACGCCTCACGCCCATGTTGAGACCGCCCGCCAGCAGCAAGCTGAAAGGGGTCTGGCAGAGCAGGAAAAAGCGCGCCGCGAGCTTGCTCTCATAGCCCAGGTGAAAGATAGGAAGCGTGAGCAGATAGGTCAACAACCAGGGCACCAGCAGGGCGATCCAAAGCACGCTCATGCCCTGGCGTGGCCTAGCCGTGTGGGAGAGAGAGGCTATAGGCCTCCACGATAGCAAGGTCAGGCCGGCCACGAGCCAAAGAAGCAGCGTCTGCGCCGTGTACTGCTCGATGTGCAGCGACGTGCCCACGGCAAGGAGCGTAGCCACCATACGCAGCATCTCCGCGAAGGGCTGAGGGACGGAGGGGGTCCAGGTGACGCTTTGTTGCGCGTGCAATAGAAACCAGGGCAACACACAGACCACCACCAACACTTGGCTCGCGGCCCAGGCCGCGAGCGGTCGCCTCCAGGGTTGCCTATGATGCCAGCGCAAGGCCAGCCACAGGGATATGGCGAAATTCTGCGCAGCGAGGACGAGCAGGGCGATATAGTGCGTATAAGCCGCAAGCACGGTGATTAGGATGTAGGCCCCCCATGGGAGGAAACGCCTGACGGCGTCACTACGAGCGGAGAGCCTGTTCGTCGTGCGCCCGTTAGAGCGTTCCCTTGGGTTGGACGCAAAGAAGTGCCTTGCGGCGTCGCCACGAGCGGGGGTGGAGCGAAGCAATCGCTGGGCCAGCTCAACCGCCAGAAACAGAGAGAGCATCGACAGCGTGCTGACCATGGCGTACATCTTGATCTCTTGAGACCACTCGATGTGAAAGCGCGAGATAGCGAGGAGGAATGCTCCCATCCATGCAGCCTGGCGATGGCCCAGGAGCCGCGTGCCCAGAGCGTAGGCAACGGCCACCCCCATCACACCCCACAGGGCGGAGAAGAAACGCAGCGATAGTAGCGAGGGGCCCGTGGCCAGGTACCAGCCGTGGAGAAGCCAATAGTAGAGCGGAGGATGCTGGTCCCGCGCCTGGTAGAGGGTGATCTCGGCCAGAGACATGGGCGCCTGCCAGGCGGAGCTGCCTTCATCCCACCAGATGTTCTTGTCAACCAGCCGATAGAGGCGCAAAGCCAATGCGAGGAGCACGATGGCCAGCATAATGACCTGGGGATGGTCGCGCAACCAGCAAGAGAGGCGTCGCAGGGTCAGCGTGCCTCGATTTGTTGCATGAGAGAGCCAAGAAGGGGCTGTCATCGCGCGCCTCGGAAATAAAAAACGCCCCCTGGGCGACTCGAACGCCCGCACACGGCTCCGGAGGCCGATGCTCTATCCACTGAGCTAAGGGGGCAAACCGACGTAAGTATAGCGGTAATGAACACCGTTGGCAAATCAAGAGCCAGCTAGGACTGAAAACTAGCTGGGCTGTCGATCACTGGGTGGCCTGTAGCGTGGACGCGGCGTGGCCAACATCCCGCCATTCAAGGCTCCAGCGAGGGCAACGCCGACGAGCAGGAACTGCGTGGGATTGAGAAAGAGCACTGCGCCCACAAGAAGGGGCGCTACAGCCCCCAGGCTGGACCAGAAAGCATGCTTGAGGGGCAGATCATCCGCGATCTTGCCCACGATATACCCGGCCAGGCCACAAGCGAGAAAGAGCCATATGACCATCAATGGCGGGCCAAAGCGAGCATAAAAGTCCGTTGTGCTCTCGTTGACGGCGAGATAAGCCCCACCTATCGAGGTAAAGACCGTAATGACGAAATTGAGTCCCAACCCCCCGAGCAGGGTCCACCAGTTGATGCCGTCGAAATTCAATAGCGATTTGAGCATCCGTCCACGTCTCCTCGGACCGATTT
>CAYQDH010000007.1:0-7729 GCA_964416075.1 uncultured Anaerolineales bacterium
CGCTGCGGCCATCTACCAGTCGGTGGAGGTGCCCCGCACGGGGCAGGTCACGCTGCGCTTTTGGTATCTCATCCAGTCCTACGATACCAAGCAGTTCGACTACTTGGCCGTCATCGTCGGCCCTACACCCGATCTCGCTGCGGCGCCGATCTTTGTGCAGGGACGCACCTACTGGGATGAGTGGTTGTGGAGCTCGGGCTGGCGAGAGGCCAAGATCTCCCTGGTATCCTTCAAGGGCGAGACGGTCTATATCATGCTGTGCAATTTTATGAGCAACGAGGATGGCTGGTACAATACCTGGACCTACATCGACGATGTGCGCATCGAATACCGGCCATAATGGCTTCTTCTAGACCGAGAAGCGGATGTGGATCACATCGCCGTCTTGCACGACATAGTCCCGCCCCTCCAGCCGCAGAGCGCCGGCCTGGCGCGCATGGGCAATATTGCCGGCTGTCGTCAAGTCATTGTAGGCGATGACTTCGGCGCGAATGAACCCTCGCTCTAGATCGGTGTGAACCGTTCCCGCCGCTTGCAACACGGTCTGTCCACGGCGCAGAGTCCAGGCGCGCACCTCTTTCCCCCCGGTCGTCGTGAAAAAGGTGACATAATCCAGGAGCCGGTAGCCAACCTCGATCAGCCTCTGGAGGCCCGACACCACGAGCCCGAGCCCCTGCCGATAGTCCGCCGCCTCTTGTGCCTGCCAGGTAGCCAACTCGGCCTCCAGCTGGGCGCTCAGCACTACGGCCTCGGCGTCATTTTGCTCCCCTACGGCTCGCACCTGTTGGGCCAGTGGCCCCCCATCGGGCAGTTGGTCCTCGCTAACATTGGCGACATACACTTGGGGCTTGGTCGTCAACAAGGCGATTTCCTTGAGGTGAGTGCGCTGTCCTTCGTCGAGCGGCGCCCGATTCAAGGGCTGGCCCTCGCGCAAGGACTGCATGGCCAGCTCGATGGCGGCGATTTCGGCCTTGAACTCCTGGGGGTTGCCCTTGGCGCGTGTGCGCACGCGCTCCAGTTGTCTCTCCAGAATCTCCAGGTCGGCCAACATCAACTCCACCTGCAGGGTCTCGATATCCTCGCTGGGGTTCAGGTTGGGCGTCACGTGAGGGATATTGGCATCCTGGAAGCATCGCACCACCATGGCGATGGCGTCTACGTCGCGGATGTGCGATAGGAACTGGTTACCCAGCCCTTCCCCTTGGCTGGCGCCCTTGACCAGGCCGGCGATGTCCACCACACGCAGCGTAGCGGGCACGACACGCTCCGGCTTGATGATCTCCGCGATGCGATCCAGCCGGGCGTCAGCGACGGGGACGATGCCCACATTGGGCGAGATCGTGGTAAAGGGATAGTTGGCTACCGCGGCGCCGGCCAGGGTCAATGCATTGAACAGGGTGGACTTGCCCACATTCGGTAACCCTACCAGGCCCATCTGTAGCGCCATTCTGCCCCCTCAGTTTCCACTTGGTTGGGATGATGCCGCCTGTGCCGCGGTTGGCCCCACGCTGTACCGAGCTGGCCATGGCTGATAGCGGCTGAACATCTCCTCTTGACGCCTTTCCCCGCCCCGCTCGATGATGCGATAGAGGGTCACATCGATCCCATCGTGCGCCCGCTCCGTCTGGATGCGCGTCCCCGGTTTCAGCGAAGGGTCGATGTCGAAGACAGGGTCCCCAGCCGGCACCGGATTCGATGTTACCGGCCCTTCGAGCGACACTTGGCGGCCATCTTTCTTACCATAGAAGCGGAAGGCAACCTGCGAACGCGCCACGTCGACCTCCGTCAGCACCAAAAAGGGCGTATCTTGATCGTTGTGGAACTTTAAATCCACCGAGGGCGACCACACCGAGGCATCCAGCCCCAGGGGAGGCTCGTACCAGGCGATGCGATAGGTATGGGGCGAGCGATCGACGATGGGGAACCCGGCCCAGAAAGCGGCGCGATAACACGTGGTGCTGACCTGGCACACCCCTCCGCCAGGGCCGAGCACCGTGCGCTCGCCCGAGATGATGTTGGCCTCGCTATAGCCATTGGCCACCGTTACAGGGCCCAAGTATTGCAGAAAGGAAAAGTCAGATCGCGCCGGCGCGGCCAGGCCGTCGAATCGGGATGCTGCCACCTTGATATTTTGCAGCCGGCCGCTGGGGGAGCCCGCAAAGTTGCTGATCCCTTCGCCAAGCAACTCCAGAGGTTGGATCGCCTCCAGGTCCGCCTTTGTCACTCGCGGCGGGATGATCCTCACGGGCAGGGCGACCTCACGCTGGGCGGACTGGGAGGCCTGAGAGATCATCGCCAGGGCGGCATCGACATCGAGTGCATAGCCGTTCTGGCCCGGTGAGCGTACCGATAGCACTTGCTTCGCGGGGTCATAGCCAAAGCGCCCCTCTTGTGGGGGGCGAGAGATTTGGTCCGCAACGTCGTTCAAATAGGCGCGCACCTGGTCGGCATCGAGCCCCACCTCTGTCTCGGCGGCGCCCTGCTCGCCAGGCTTGAGCGCGAGCCAAGATGACAGCATGGCCTGATCGATCACCCATCGCCACGGCACGCGCACTAGGTCCCCATTGGGGGCGAACTCTTGGGCCACGAAAGTGCAGGTGACCGGTGCACTGAGGATAAGGTTCACCCGCTCCTGCGCGCCGGCGATCTCGCTGAGGGGCGCCTCTAGCTCGCGAAAGACCAGGGCCACGGGCAGCGGCTGGGCCACGGGCGCGCCCTGGTGTGCCACGCTCTGCCGCCACAAGCGCTCCACCGTGAGAGTCTCCTCCCAGGACGAGTGACCCAACGCCTGGCGCACCTCGCGCTCGAGGGCCTGTTGCGTGGCCTCGATATCCAGCTCTCGACCACTCTTGGCGTCCTGGCTACGCGCCTCCAAGCCAGAAACCCAGAAACGGGTTCCGCGCGCCGCGCGTTCGGTTTGCCTGGCCACGCGCCGCAGCTGCTGCATGGCTGGGCCAGCATCCAGGGTGAACTGGGGTACGATGCGATACCCTTGCCACAGCAACCGCCAGCGAGTGAGCATGTCCTCCAGAAACAGGCCGCTGCGGCCGAGCGTCCAGGCCTCCCAGATGGCGGGTTCCAGGTCCCACTCACCGCCCATATCTCGCAACGATATGGTCCAGGCCTGTTGCGCGGTGCGCAGCGACACCAGCGGCTGAGCGGCGGCGCCATACTCTCGGGTGACCAGCTCTCGCGCCTCTCCCGGCGTAAGCCCACCCACCTCGATCCCCTGGATCGTCACGCCCTGGTAGATGCGGTCCGCATAGCGTGCCTGGTAGGCCAGCCAGCCCAGCCCGACCGCCGACACGAGCATCAGGCAGACAGTGGCCAGCAGCAGCGCCAGGTGCAGGACGGTACGTAGGAATCTCTCGAATGCTCGACCAACCATGCTCTATCCCTCACTTGAGGCCTATTATACTTGAAAGCGCGGCACATGGAAAGGCCCGAAGGCTCAGGGCTGCGCAAAAGTCGTCAGGTCTGTCACCCTGAGCGTGCCCACGCCGCGTGGGCCTAGCGAAGGGTCTCCGCTATAGTAAACGGGGATCCTTCGCTAGGCGCTCGCAGCGAGCGCAGCTCAGGATGACAATTGCGCAGCCCTGCCCGAAGGCTGAGCCGCCGTTGCCAAGTATTCATTACTATGCTATTATAGAAGTCGTATTCGCCGATTATCCGTCGACAAGGACTTATATGCTTGATGTGCCGCCCGCTCCAGACAATGCCGACATGGACACGCGCCTGTGGCTCCAGGATGTCCTGCGGGGCGTCTTTGCGGTTCAAGATATCACCACCGGGGCTGTAGGGGGCCGGTCGACTCGCGTGCGCGGCCGCTTTCTGATCGACAGCGGCGAAGCCTACGCGCAACTTGCTCCGCGCTTTCGCGCCCAGGGACGCACACTGCTTGTCCGTCGTGAAGACGATGATACCGTCCTGATCATCGTGGATAGCGTGGTCAAGCCCACCCCGAACAACATCTGGTTGCCCGTGCTCTTGGCGGTCCTTACGGTGCTTTCCATGTTGTTCTCCCAAGCTCTCGCGAATACGCCGGGGCCGAGCCCGAGCTTTGTGGACATCCTGCGCAACCTGGGCACGGGATGGAGCTTCGCCCTCAGCCTGATCTCCATCCTTCTCGGCCACGAACTGGGACACTATTTCATGTCCCGACGCCTTGGTGTGGCCACGACCCTGCCCTATTTCATCCCTTTTCCAATCAGTCCCTTTGGCACGATGGGTGCCATGATCCGCATGAAGGATATGCCGCCTAGCAAGCGGGCCATGTTGCTCATCGGCGCCGCGGGACCTATCTCCGGTCTGGTCCTGGCGATTCCCATCCTGATCATCGGGCTGGCCCTATCCGAGGTTGCCCCCCTTCCCAGCTCGGGTTATTCACTCGAGGGAAACTCGCTACTCTACCTGGCGACCAAGTTCGTGATGTTTGGCAGGGTGCTGCCCGCCGATGGGATGGACGTTTTCTTGCATCCCATGGCCTTTGCCGGATGGGCGGGCCTGTTGGTCACTTCGCTCAATCTCATCCCCGCTGGCCAACTGGATGGCGGGCATGTGATGTATGCCTTGCTTGGCCACAAAGCGCGCTATCTGAATTGGGTCATCATGGGTATCCTGCTGGTGATGGGCATCTGGTGGCAAGGCTGGCTCATCTGGGCAGCGCTCATCTTTGTTTTTTCCCGGGCCGAAGTTCCGCCCATGGATGACGTGACACCCCTCAAGCCCTGGCAGATCGCGCTGGCCATCGGCCTGTTCGTGTTATTCGTTGTCACGTTTACGCCATTGCCTCTGCGGATCGTCATGTAGAAACGGGAACCAGAGGCCCCCCGAGTAGCGTCCATGTGCTGATAACGTTTGCGCAGCAGAACGAGAGGATCTATGCGGCGAGAACAATTCAACTGGAGAAATGCACTGATCGCCTTGGGAGCTCTGGCCCTGTTGACCATCGGCTTGGGGATCATCGTGTACGTAGGCCTGGCGCGCGAGCGCATCTCACCCACGCCGACGGCCATAGCCGCTCGCCCTACGCTGGCGGGGGGAACGACGACCCCGTATCTGTCGCCTACGGCCCCTGTGAGGGTGCTCGGTGAGGTGCGCGAATACTCCCCCGGCGCACTCATCATCGTGCTGGCTCCGACCGAGGGTACCGTCGAGCAGGTCATCGTCGTGGAGAATGTGCAGGTGCTGTTTGGCGATGGCCGGTTGGCTTCGCCGCGGGATATCGCGCCCGGCGCCACCATCCTGGCCGAGGGCACTCTGGATCCGCTGGGGCGGTTGATCGCTGAGCGCATCGTCATTAGCGAGGGGCCCCCACCAACGGCCACGCCCACTCCGCCTCCCAGCGTCGCCCCGCCCACCAGCGTCGCCGCGGCCACGGCGACCGTTACGCCTGTTTCATCGATCCCCTTGCGTGCTTGGCTGGGCGAATACTTTGGTAATCCCTCTTTGCAGGGCGCACCCACCGTCGTGCGCTCCGATGCGGCCATCGACTTCCAATGGGGAGAGGGCGCTCCTGCCCTGGGGATCGCGCGCGACAGTTTCTCTGTGCGCTGGCGCGGTCGCTGGCCCTTGGAGGAGGGCGGCTATCGCTTCTACGCTTACGCCGATGATGGCGTGCGCGTATGGATCGATGGCGTCCTGGTGATCGACAACTGGAGGGACCAGGGACCCACGCTGACATATGGCGACCAGTACCTGGTCACGAGCGAGCACACCATCCAGGTCGAGTACTATGACCGGAACGACAATGCCCAGGTTCGGGTGTGGTGGGAGTTCAAAGGACTCTATCCCGACTGGCGCGGTGAGTATTACCCGAATCGCAATCTTACCGGGGCGCCTGTCCTCACGCGCAACGATGAGTCCATCGATTTTGACTGGGGACCCGGTTCCCCGGGACCCGGCGTGCCGGCCGACAACTTTTCCGTGCGGTGGACGCGCACACTGGAGATGGAGGGCGGCTCCTATCGCTTCTTTGCCAACGCCGATGACGGCATTCGCGTGTGGGTCGATAGCCCGCTGATCATCGACCGATGGGACGATGCCACCTCGATGACCCACTCGGGCGATATCTTGCTCGACGGCGGCCCACATAGCTTGCGTATCGAGTATAACGAGCGCACGGGACATGCTGCTGTCCAGGTGTGGTGGGAGCGCATAGACCAGTTCCCCGACTGGAGGGGCGAGTATTTCCCCAATGGCCAGTTGAGCGGTCGCCCCGCGTTTGTACGCAATGATGCCAATATCGACATGGATTGGGCGACGGGCTCGCCCGGCGGCGGCGTGCCTGCCGATGAGTTCAGTGTGCGCTGGACTCGGCAGATCGCGCTCGAGACAGCCAACTACCGTTTCTGGGTTGTTGCCGATGACGGGGCGCGCGTCCTGGTGAACGGTGCGATGTTGATCGATGCGTGGAGCGGTTCGGGTGGTGTTCAACGTGAAGCGCCCTATGCGGCCACGGCTGGCCAGTACACCATCGTGGTCGAATATCACGAGGCCGGGGGCGGCGCGAATATCCGCATGGGTTGGGAAAAGCTCGCGCCCACCGCCACATCGACCACGGCGCCTCCCACGCTGACGCCCACCTTGGCGGCGTCGACGGCGACGCCGACGGCCACTACCGCCAGCACTGTGGCGCCCACCGCCCCGCCCTCGGCGACGGTGGCTCCGACGGCGACGCCGACGACAGCGTCGCCAACCGAGGCCTCCACGCCCACCGCTACCGAGGATCCGCTCCTTACATCGACGCCCACCGTCACACCCACGGGCAGTGCGGCGCCGGTTGTGGCGAGTTCGGCGAGCTAACCATGCTGGTGCTCTGGTCCATGATCACGCGGCTGGGGCCAGCCATGTATAGGAGTGAGGGGCTCAGGGAGCGAGAGTGAAGCGCCGCAGACTTGTCAGGCGCCCGGCGACGGGCAGCCTCAGCATGCAGCTGATGTTGACCACGGTCACCCCGGTCATGGCTCTGCTGGCCGCCCTGACCGTGGTCAGCGTGCTCAGCTTCACCCGCCTAACGCAAACGCTCGTGGAGGAGCGTGACTCGGAACTGGTGCAGCTCGCCGCGCGCCAGGTAGCCAGTTATTGGGCTGACTCGGTTCTCCTCCTCACCGAGGTGGCCTCCACCGACTCTGTGCGCAACGGGGCCGTCGACGAAACCCAGGCGCTCTTGAGCGCCAGCGTGGCTTTGCTGCAGCGTTTCGACCGCATCAGCGTCACCGATCCCCAAGGTGTCATCGTCGCCACGGAAGGCGATGAAATGGGCAAGAACGTCAGCACCCTGGATTACTATGACCGCGCCCGCAGGCTACGGCGCCCCGTTCGCTCTCCCGTGTACGAGGATATCCACGGCCAGGCGATCATCATCGTGGCCATCCCGATCTATGATCTCTATGGGCAGTTTGGGGGCTGTGTCTTGGGGGTCTGGGAGCTGTTGGGAGACCGGCTGGGCCTGCCCATTGCCAACCTACGCGTGGGAGAACATGGCTATGCCTTTCTGGTCGACAACTATGGGACGGTGCTCTACCACCCGGACAAGGACTTTGTCAGGGCCGACTATAGCCAGCACCCCTCGGTCGCCGCGCTTCTGAGGAGCGAAACGGGCGCGCAAACGGTCAGTGTTGGCGGGCAAACCACGGTGGTGGGCTATGCGCCCTTTCCCCTGAACCAGCTGGCCAGCTCGCTCCTGGCAGATCAGTCCTGGAGAGGGTGGGGACTCCTCACCTACGAG
>CAYQDH010000007.1:7739-27323 GCA_964416075.1 uncultured Anaerolineales bacterium
ATGTGGGTGGACATCGTGGCTCCCCTGCAACCCTATGTGCGCCTGATGGTTGTCTTGCTGGTCCTTGTCATCACTCTGCCCCTCCTCTTCTTGTACTGGAATAGCCAACGCGTGGCGGCGCCCCTGCAGAGCCTGGTGGCGCAGGCCGATCGTGTGGCCTCGGGGCAATTCGATAGCCAGGTTTCGATCAACGCCGGGCCCTCCGAGGTCCGCGAGCTGGAGCTGGCCTTTAACGTGATGGTCGACCAACTGCGGCGCTATCGTAGCGATATCCAGAACTATGTAGTCTCTATCCTGAACAGCCAGGAGGAGGAGCGCAAACGCATCGCCCGCGAACTGCATGATGAGACGGCCCAGGCCCTCATTGTGCTGGGACGGCGCATCGAGATGGCCCAGGAACTCTCCACATCGCCCGAGCTCACGGAGCAACTCGAAAGCCTTCGCGATATGGTGGATGATACGTTGCAGGGCGTCAGGCGCTTTACCAGCGACCTTAGGCCCCCGCTCCTGGAGGAGCTAGGTCTGCCGCGCACTCTGCAATTGCTGGGTGTGCGCACCGAGCGCGAGGAAGCCTTTGATGTGACGGTAGAGATCCTGGGTGAGCCGCGCCACCTTCTGCCTGAGCTCGAGCTGGGTATGTATCGCCTGGCGCAGGAGGGGCTAAGCAACGTGCGGCGTCACGCCCAGGCCAGGCAAGTTCACATCCGGCTGGCCTACTCGGATGACGCGGTCCGACTGGAGATCGAGGACGATGGCGTGGGATTCGATGCGCCCACCGATCTGACGGATCTGATCAAGACCGGGCGCCTGGGACTCATGGGGATCTATGAGCGAGCGAGGCTATTTGGCGGCAAGGCTACCATCACCTCCCGTCCGGGAGGGGGCACCCTGGTGAGCATCCACGTGCCACTGACTTCCATCGTGCTCCCCACACAGGTCTAGAGTCCGATAATCGCTCATCTGCTCGTGCCCTGGGCATGAGTGCTCACCTTTTTTGAGGTTGTGAGCTCTGTGAGGTGAACCGTGGCAAGATGCATGACGTTCGTGCTGGGGGGAGGAGGATCTCGCGGCGCGCTCCAGGTGGGGGCGCTGCGTGCCTTGTTTGAGGCAGGTATGGTCCCCGATCTTCTGGTTGGGACATCGATCGGGGCCGTGAACGCCGCCTCTCTGGCACTGTGGGGGAATAACCTGGACGCCCTCGACAGGATGGAACGGGCCTGGAGAAACGCGGCCAGCGGCCAGTGGCTGGATACCCGCATCTCGCAGCTGACTCTGCGCGCCCTCCTGGGTCGCCCCAGCGAGCGTACTAGGCAGCGGCTGGCCGAGTTTTTCGCGTCGGAGGGGCTGACCCAAGATGTGCGCTTTGGCCAGATCACGCAGGCGCGCCTGGCGGTGATCGGAGCTGACCTGGAGTCAGGCCGGCCGATCATCTATGGCCAGGATCCCGACCAATCTGTTCTGGATGGGCTCTTTGCCTCCATTGCGCTCCCGCCTTGGTTCGCGCCCATCGAGAATGCCGGCCAGTTTGTCGTCGATGGGGGCGCCCTCAGCAACCTACCAATCGAGCCCGCCTTGACGCTGGGTGCGACGGAGATCGTCGCCCTCGACCTGGACGACCCGAATTCGATACCGGGAAATGAGCGCGCATTCTTCCATAGGATGGAACAGCTCGTTTTTGCCTTGAGTCGGCGTCATGTGCATCTGGAGACTGCCCTGGCCGAGGCGCGGGGCGTCCCTGTCCACCACATCGAATTGAAAGGCTCTACCGCGACTCCCATCTGGGATTTTCGCAACTGCGAGCAGTTGATCCGTATCGGTTACGAGATTGCCAAACAGTATGTGGCCTCGAATGGCCCAAGGATGACATCAGCCATTTAAGCATAAATGCCTAGGTGAAATGGACCGATTGACGGATGTTCCGCAGGGTATGCTGGTATATAATCAGTGCAGAATTAGAGACACGACGACGACTTGAAGTGGACGACATCTTGGGCGACCTTGGCTGTGCCCTCATCCGGCGCGAGGGACAGCGCTTCTTCTCCTCCTTGGTGAACGAGCCTCATCAGCCGCGGTGGGCGGCGGCTGGTGGGGCTCGTTCTATTTTGCTTTCCGTGGTATCATGGACATGGTCGATAGTTGGTGCACCATGGATAGATCGAGGGTAACTGTGGCACCCATCCGTATACTCTTGGCCGACGATCACATCATGGTTCGAGAGGGCACGCGCAGGATCCTGGAGCGAGAGCAAGATCTCAAGGTTGTGGCCGAGGCCAGTGACGGCCTCGAGGCCGTCGGTTTTGTGCAGCAGACACACCCTGACGTGGCCATCGTGGATATCAGCATGCCGGTCATGAACGGTATCGAATCGACCAAAGAGATCAAACGTATCGCGCCCCAGACGGCCATCCTGGTGCTTACTGCCTACGATGACGATGAGTATGTGTTCGCTATTCTCGAGGCGGGCGCGGCTGGCTATCTACTGAAGAATGCCCGCGGCAGTGAGCTCATCAACGCCGTGCGCAAGGTTTACGAGGGTGAGTCCGTTTTGCACCCCTCTATCGCCACCAAGGTGCTCACCCGGGTTCGGCGAGGCTCTGCTCCACAAGATACGGCGGTTTCCGAGCTCAGCGAGAGGGAGATCGAGGTGCTCCGTTTGGCTGCCCAGGGCTTGAGCAATCGCCAGATCGCCGACACTTTGGTGCTCAGCCCGCGCACGGTGCAGTCACACATGGCCAACATCTTTGGCAAGCTGCAAGTAGGCTCTCGTACCGAGGCGGTGATGGTTGGCCTGCGCCACGGCTGGCTCAAGCTGCCCAACTTGCCGGAGAGCTGAGAGCCTGCGCTCCGCCAGCGAATGTCAGGGGACTGAGACCATGGCATCGCTGCGCAGGCGGTACAAGCCGTTCAACCCCCCTAGCCACACTGTTCCCTCCGGCCCCGGACGCAAGGTGCGGATCCCGGTCACGTCATAATAGGACCACTGGGCGTCGCTGGTCCGTCGTGATATACCCGCAGCGGTCGCGAACCACACCACGCCTTCTTCGCCCACCCACAGGTCCCAGATCTCCTCCGAGTGCAGGCCACCCTCGGTGCTCGCCACGGTGAGGCGCGACCAATTCCCATTGGGGGCGCGTCGCATCAAGCCTCTGGCGGTGCCCACCCACAGAGGCCCATCGGGAACCAGAGCCAGTGCGCGGATGTCTGCATCAGGCAGCTCCTGCTCGATGCCAAAGTGGCTGAATTCGCCCTGGGGCGACAGCATGCCCAAGCCCATCGGCGTGGCGAACCAGGCCGTGCCATCCACCGCCACGGCCAGGTCCTTCACCGGGGCGCCCAGCTTCTCCCCCACTTCAGCCACCTGCTGCCATCCGCCGGCGGTCAAACGACCCAACCGGCCATCTTCTGTGGCGCCCCATAGCCCCCCCTGGGCATCCAGAGTCAGCGCCGCCACGGGATCCTCGGAGACCAAGCGAGGTTCCCCCTCGCCCCGCATCACATACAGTCCTGCCCGTGTCCCAATGACCAACTCCCTATGTTCCTCACTCTGCGTCTCTTGTCGCGCGACGGGCTCAGCTTGCGTTTCCCCGCCCCCCACCACCGCCAGGGCCAACGGAATTTCTGGCACTAACAGTCCAGTGGCGCCCGTCTGCGTATCGACATACGACACCCCTCTCGCTGTGCCGATGATCACCCTTGGCCCATAGATCGCCAGGGCGTCTACCCGGCCGCCGATGGGCGGGGCGGGCACCAGCAGGGGCCCCCGGATATCCTGCCCGTCCGCCGCCGCGGACCAGATGCCGCGCTCTGTGCCGATCCAAAAGCGCCCTTGAGGATCGCGCACCACGGCTTGGGCTTGCAGGTTGGGTAGGGTGATGCGCTGCCAACGTTGATCGGGGCGGCGATAAGCGATGGCCTCCTCGCCCCATACCCACAGTGTGCCCTCGTCGTCGATGTCGAGACCATGCACCTGCCGAGGGATGGCCGTGTTGAGCGAGTAACGGTGGCTGGTCCATCGCTCGGAGCCCGCCTCCATGCGCGTCACAGCGCCTCCCAGGCGCCCCGGGCCGACGAACGAAAGCCACACCCCGCCCGCGCCATCGGCTACGATGTCGGTGACCCGGCTATTAGCCTCCACACCCACCAGCAAGGAATGGTCCACCCACAGAGCATCCCCCTGCTCCGCTGTACTGATGCCATCGCCCAGTGCCCATACATGGCTCGTCGTATCCACCACCACCAACCATGTATTGCGCGTCACACCCTCCTTCTCGCCATAGGTCCGCCACCTGTCCCCGTCGTAAGCCTGGACTCGGCCGTCGGCCGCGGGGAGCCACAGCCAGGCGCCATCGGCGCCTGGAGCCACGCCCTTGTACCACAGGCGCGCATCCACCTGCTCGGCCTCTAACATGGCCGCCAGGCGCGCCTCCACGGCTTCTCGGCGCGAGGGATAGGTGCGCCACGCCGCGCCATCGTACTCGCTCCATGCCCCGTGGTCCGCGTATGCCACCCACAAGTGGCCATCCGCATCGCGGGCTATTCCTCGCGTATTCTGGGTCGCCAGGCCGTCCAAAACGCCGTAGGTCTTGTATGCGCCGCTGCTGGGATCCCAACGCACCACACCGCCTGCAGTGGTGGCCCACAGATAGCGTCCATCGTGCAGCAGCCCATTGATGTCATTCGGATCGGCCCAAGATTGCAGCGGGTCGTTGCCAAAGGTGAGCGTGGTCGACTGAGCTGTGACGGCCGTGGGGGTGGCCGGGGCTACCAGCGGAGCCTGGGTAGGTGTGCTCGCGGGGGCCGCCGCCGTGGGCCAATCGGGCGTTGCGGCTGGAGTGGGTGTGGGCGTCTCCCACAATTCCGCACACCCCGCCATGAGCAGCAGTGCGGCGAGCGCCAAGACAAGCGGAGCAGCAACGTTCGGGCGGCAGCGAACCTTTTCTCGTAGCACAGGAGGTAGGTGCATCCTTTTCTTGTGCGGATCCATGTCGGGGGACCCGGATAGCCTCATGGTAATCCCCTCGCCATCATTGTCAAAAAGCCCTAGTCCGGAACGAGAAACCTCTGCGTCCCCCGTGCTCGCGGCGTGTTCGTGCGGGCCATCCGATTTGACACCATTTCACCGCAAGACTAAGCTCCTATGCTGGTCGCAAGGTGGAACCCTCATGGAAGTATGCGGAGAAAATGTGAGTTCCGCCTTGCGACCCGTATAGAAATCCCCAGCTCCTGAAAGGAAACCATAATGCCTCTCTTCGACAAACCGCTTGACCAACTGGTGGCCTATGATCCGCCGCTTACCAGACAGCCCGATTTCGACGAGTTCTGGGCGGCGACACTGGCCGAGAGCGCTGCCGCTCCCCTGAATCCGCAGCTCGAGCAGATCGACTACCCGGCCCTCGGCGCACGTGTCTACGAGGTATATTACGAGGGTTGGCGGGGGGCGCGCATCTGCGCCTGGTACGTGGTCCCCGAGGGTCAGGGGCCTTTCCCCGGCCTGGTGCAATATCACGGCTATAGCGGGTCCAAAGATGAGGCCTATCGATACCTCATGTGGGCTTTGCAGGGCTATGCCGTTCTGGCTGTCGACGTACGTGGCCAGTCTGGCAATAGCACCGATCCCATGTGCTACACGACGGGCCATGTGTCCGGTTGGATGACCCAGGGCATCCTGGATCCCGAGGAGTACTATTACCGCGGTGTGTACGTGGATTGCGTGCGCGCCATCGAGCTGCTGGCCAGCTTCCCTGAGGTCGACGCTACGCACATTGGCCTCACCGGCGGAAGCCAGGGTGGCGCACTCACCCTCGCCGCAGCCGCCCTGAACCAGCGTCCCGTCCTGGCAATGCCCGAGCTGCCCTACCTCTGCCATTTCCGGCGTGCAGTGGATATGGCCGTGCGCATGCCCTATCTAGAGATCGCCAACTATATCAAGCGCTGGCCCAAGCGTGCTGACCAGGTCTGGCGCACGCTCACCTACTTTGATAACCTGAACCTTGCTCCCCGGATCGCCTGCCCGGTGCTGATGACAGTGGGCCTGCAAGACGATATCTGCCCCCCATCCACCGTCTATGCCACCTTTAACAAGATCCGGTCGCCCAAGGAAATGAAGGTCTATCCCTACCACAACCACGAAGCGGTAGAGCCGCACTGGGAGGACAAGCTTCGTTGGGCGCACCACTATCTCAAAGGGTGGGGCAAGCTCTAGTTGTCGACCTTTGTCAGGGTCGGCTCATTGGGCTATACTGTTCCCATTGCGTAAGAGAGGTTTTGTAGATGGCACAAGAGCAGACCGTATTGGGCTATGAGGAACGGATGGATCTGGCGCGCGCGGCCTACGACCAGCTCAAACTGGCCGACGCGCTGGATCACTATCGTGCAGCCACTGAGCTAGACCCCGACAGTTACGACGCCTGGCTCGGCCAGGCGCGCACCTTGGCGCGCATGCGTCAGCCTGAACAGGCTCGGTTGGCGGCCGAGCGTTGCGTGAGCCGCAATCCCGAGCGCGCCGAGGCGTACGTCACCTTGGGCGTGCTCGATTTTCTCGTGGACCACCTCAACGATGCCGCCGCCAACTTGCTCAAGGCGATGGAGCTCGCTCCGCAGGATCCCGAAGCTTACTTTACCCTGGCCCAGGTGTACTCGGATCAGAAAAAGGCCGAGGAGGCCTGGGCGATCCACAGCCAGGCCGCGGAGTTGGTCGCCGCGATGCCCGAGAGCGTGCAACGCGCCCAGATGGAGGCGCTCTCGCTGCATGTCGCCACCTACGTCAAGCTAGGGGAAGGCAAAGATGCCGAGGCCACCGAGTTGGCCCAACAGGTGATCGCTTACGAGGATGTCAGCCCTTACGCGGCCACGCTGGCCTATTCCAACCTCGGCATCATGAATGCCCGCGCCCGGCGCTACGATGAGGCGATCGAGTACCTGGAACACGCCTTTCAGATGAATCCCTATTTTTACCGAGCGGGTGGCGCCCTGGGGCGCATCCTGATCGTTCGGGGCAAGCATGCGCGCGCGGCCGAGGTGCTCGGCAAACTGGTGGAGATGAACCCGGAGACAGAGGCCGGCACTCACTATGCATACGGCATGGCCTTATCCCGCACCCAGCGGCGCGAAGAGGCCTTGCATGAGTATCAGCTAGCTCTGGATCAGGGATTGCCCAATCCGGATGCACTACTGGCGCGCTGGCAGACCATCTGGCTCAGCACCACGGGGCGGTACGTGGTCATCGGCCTGATCTTGGCAGCTGTACTGCTGTGGGTCCTCCTGGCCAAGCCCTCGCCCCAGATCATCACCTTCGTGGGTTTGCTCGCGGTTATCCTGATTCTGCAACGGACGCTGGGGCGGCGTAAGCGCTGAGCCTGCCCCCGGTAGAGAAGGAGATTCTGTGTTCTCTACTCCCGACAAATCACCGGCCCAACGCCCAGATACAAAGGCCGTTCACGCCGGGGAAGCCAAACACAAGCCTTATGGCTCGCTGACGACGCCTATCGTCCAAACCTCGACCTATGCCTTCCAGGACACCGCCGACCTGGTGGCCCACATGCGCCGCAAAGAGCAGGGCCTGGAGCCTTTGCGCGGAGAATATGGGCGCTACGGCAACCCCACGCAGGAGGTGGTCGAGAGCAAAATGGCCGAGCTGGAGGGTGGCGCCAGGGCGCTGGCCTTTTCCAGCGGCATGGCCGCCGTCACCTGCACACTGCTGACCTTCCTCTCGGCGGGCGACCACCTCATCCTGACTTCGGACTGCTATCGCAAGACGCGACAGTTCGCCTTGCAGTTCCTGAGTCGACTGGGGATCTCTTGCACCCTGGTGCAGCCGGATGACCTGGGTGGCCTGGGCGCGGCCATCACGCCCCAGACGCGCATGATCCTCACCGAGGCGCCCACCAACCCCTTTCTGCGGGTGGTGGATATCCCTCGCGTGGCCGAGATTGCCCGCCAAGCCGGCGTGCTGACGGTCATCGATGCCACGTTTGGCACACCCTACAACCTCAAACCCCTGTCTTTGGGGATCGACTTGGTGACGCACAGCGCCACCAAATACCTAGGCGGCCACAACGACCTGCTGGCCGGGGTGGTGATCGGCAGCGCCGACCACATCGCGCGGATCAAAGAGAGCAACGATATGGTGGGCGCCATTCCCGACCCGCAGACGATGTACCTGCTCCTGAGGGGCCTCAAGACGCTAGGGCTGCGCATGCAGCGCCACAACGACAGCGCCCAGCGCGTGGCCGAGTACCTGGAACGACACCCCGCCGTGCGGCAGGTGTGGTATCCCGGCTTGCCATCTCACCCCGACTATGCCGTGGCGCAGCGGTTGATGCAAGGGTTCGGGGGCGTGATCAGTTTCGAGCTGCATACGGACCCGGAAGGCACCAGCCAGTTCATCGATGCTTTGCACATTCCATACCTGGGGCCCAGCCTGGGGGGTGTGGAGAGCATCATCGAACAGCCCGCGCTCATGTCGCACTTTACCCTAAACGAAGAGGAGCGCGCGGCCATCGGCATCCGCGGGGAGTTGGTGCGCTATGCCGTAGGCATCGAAGACCCTGAGGATCTCATCGCCGACCTGGCCCAGGCCCTGGCGCGCGTGCCCGTGACACAACGCGCCGCCATTGAAGGCCACGACGGCGCGTGAGGCGCGCCGTCGTCAGCTTACCGACGTTGTCCTAGGCCTCCGGCGGCCCCCACCAGGCCTCGAAAAAGGCCCGGATGTTCTCCAGCGAATAGCCCTTGTTGAACTCGGCCTGGCCGATCACCCCGCCCTCCACGGTGCCCAGCGCCCTCTGCACGCGGGCCACCGCGGCGCGCACCTCGTCTGTCGTGCCAAAGGGTAGGATGTACTGGCGATCCATCTCTCCCCAGAAGGTGATGCGCCCGCGGAAGCGCCGGCCGATCTCTTCGATGGGCATGGTGAAAAGCTGCGAGTTGATGGCATCCACACCGATTTCGATGAGGTGTTCGTAGATATCCATGATATGGCCGTCCGAGTGCATAAAGGCGAACTTGCCATGGCTGTGCGCTAGATCGACATAATCCTTGTAGAGCGGCTTGAAGTACTCTATCCACATGCGCGGAGAGATGAGGAGCGAGGATTTGCTGCCCCAGTCGTCCATGAACATCAGGGCATCCACATCGGTCTTGACGATCTGCTCGGCGTGGCGCATGTAAAAGTCGTGGATCATCTCCAGCAGCTTGCGCACCTCGGATACGCCCCAGGCCAGGTCGCGGTAGGCGTTCTCCGGGCCACGCACGAATTGCAGCCGCTCCCAAGGTCGCGGACATCCCAGGTGGATGAATTTGTCGCTCGCCGCGCAGGTGCGGTTGACCTCCTCGAACCCCTTGCCCAGGGCCCAGTAGGGCGGCTTCCAGCGATCCAGCTTGCTCCAGTCGTCGATGGCCGGCTGCTTGACCTCGCCGATCATCCCCGCCTGGATGTTGGTCCAGCGGCTGCCCCAGGGGTCGGTCCATTCACCCGGATCGTAGATGGGAGACTCGTCCAGGGGGTCGTCAAAACCGCTGGAGCCGAAATCGGTGGGGTACTGCGCCAGCAAGGCACGCAACGCCTGCTCGCGATCGAAGAACGCCGCAGGCAGCGTCCACACATCGCGCGCGGTGCGGTCGACGCGCTCGAAACGCAGGGTTCGGATGACCCGCTCTCGTGGTGTCAACATGGTGTTCACCTCTATATCGTTCCTGTAGCCGCGATATCGCTATCGCGCTCCTGGCAGCTTGCTTAGCCCCAGCATTCGTCGTGCCTCGACCGGGGAGGCGATCTCCCGGCCCAGCTCGCGAGCCAGCCTGACCAGCCGCTCGATAAGCTGGGCATTGCTCGTGGCTCGCTCGCCCGGCCGGTAGTATGGGTTATCCTCGAACCCGGCCCGTGCGTGGCCGCCCATGACCATGGCCAGGGTTGACATCGGCAGGCCCGCGCCGCCATGCCCCGCCACTGCCCAGTGAGAGCCCTCGGGGATCGACTCGCTCAGAAAGAGCAGGTTCTTGGGGCTGGCCGGCATAGCCCCGGGCTGCCCCAACACAAAGCTAAAGAGCAGCGGTGGATCGATCCAGCCGCGCTCGACCAGCGCCAGAGTGTTGGCGATCATCCCCGCCTCAAAGATCGCCGCATCGGGCTTGATGCGGCGGCGGTGCATCTCCTGCGCCCAGAAGGCGATATCCTCGGGCGAATTGACGTACACCCCTCGGTCATAGTTCACCGAGCCGGGGTTGAGGGAGGCCATCTCGATATCGGTCTGCAGCGACACACAGCGCTGGGCGGGGGTGAGGGTGTTCACGCCGCCGGTCGAGCCCTCGATGACGATATCGCAGCCTTGGCGGATCAGTGCCAGGGTGCGGCGAAAGGCCCCCAGGTCCTGCGTGGGCTGGCCGCGCTCATCCCAAACGTGCAGGTGCACCACATTGGCCCCCGCATTGGCGGCGCGCACCACCTCCGCGGCGATCCCCTCGGGCGAGAGGTCCAGCGGCGGCTGGCTCCCTGACGGCAGAGCCGCCACAGCATAGGGCGGGATGCACGGTGCAACGGTGATCAACAATTTGTCCATGGCCTTCTCCCCAGGCATGCCCCGCATGCCCAACATCTCGCAGCGCGACAAGTCCGTTCTCGCGATGAACACAGGCGAACGAGGCTCAGGGTCGCGTCATCCCTGTCATATCCACGTCCACCCGCTGGCCCAGGTCGGCCAAACTATCGTGCAGCAACTGGATCACATAGCGCGGGTTGTGGGTGTAGGCCCCACGGTCCATCGTCGCCAAGTGCAGGTTGTACGCGGCGCGCAAAAGCCGAGGCGTCCAGGATGCATAACGGTTGTCGGAGACCGCTTCCTCGGCCTGGGCCGCGGCGTCGCCATTCGTATCCACGAAAAAGTAGGGGTTCGTCTTGGGCTCGTAGACGATGGGTTTTCCCGCCACCGTCGCGGCATAGGCCTGGATAGCATCGTACAGGCCGGCCTTCAACGTGTCGATCTCCGAGGCTACCCCGCGGCCGTTCCAGTCCGCGTCGCCCAGGCGGATGTTGCGCAGATCGGCAAAATCGACCACCTCCACGTGGCAGGGGCTGCACTGCTGAGGATCGATGCGCAGGCTATGGGCGTCGTGGCATTCAAAGCACTCGCGGTAGTCGCGCACATGCTCAAAGAAACCGGCATATTCTTGGCCGGCGTATTGGTACCCGCCACGCACCTCGCCGCCCCAGCGTGTGGCCGCCGCCGGTCGGTAATGCACGCTGACAAAGGCCAGCTTATCAGATACCGTGTCCGCTTCCATCTCCTGGGTGGCATTGTCGACCTGGAGGGTGGATGCGCGACCCTGGTGACATTGCATGCAGTTGCCCTGGCCGTCCAGTCGCGTGATCTCGACCTGCGAGGGGAACACCACGCTGGCCATGCGCATTGACGACTCGTTATGGCAGGCCACGCATTCGATGGTGCTGCCGATGGGGGCGGGATTGTCCACCTGCGCGGCGGCGCTGCCATCCTGCCCCATAAAGTCCAGATAGCCGCTGGTGCTGTGGCACTTGGCACACCGTGGTGGGATAGCCGGTGGATCATCCGCGTCCCAGTTGCGAAAGGCTTCCGATGCTCGATCGGCATGGCCGGAGCCGCTCCACTTGGCCGTGACAGCATCCACCGGCTCGGCGCGCACTCGGTAGAAGGCCCAGATCACCAATCCCACAACGACGAGTGCTAACAAAAATGTCGCCAGGTTCCTACGGTACATGGTTATCCTTTTCCCCCGCACGCAGAGCGGCGGCCTTTCTCGAATGGGCCGATCCTCGCAGTGGCGCCATGGTGGAGCACTGGCGCGACGCATGGAGCAAGCGGCCTAGTTGCCTCCGAGGTCCTTTTTAGTATACCTCAAGGGCCACAAAAAGCACAAGGGCCAGCCACTGAGAATCAGCACAAGTCGCCATGGTTGTCGCCCTGACTGCAAAGGAAGGGCCTCCGCTTTAGTAAACGGGGATCCTTCGCTAGGCGCTCGCAGCGAGCGCAGCTCAAGATGACATAACCGAGACTTGAACGAAGCCCTGGGCGGAGCGGCCCGCTGCATTGACGACTAGAGAGAGCTGAGCTAAAATGCGGAGGTAAGCATCGGACAATGCTCCCGCGCCAAGAAGCTATACCGACGTTGGGTCCACCATTTTCCTGGTCCGGCGGGCGGGCTCGGGTGGCAGCTGCTGCAAAAGGAGTCACCTATCGATGAAACAGTCTCTCCGGGCCACGTTCTGGATCGTTGTCTATTTTTTACTGGTCTTTTCCCCTATCATCATCCTGTTGATCGGGCCTCGGCCCGCGGGCCGCGAGTTCTGGCGCGAGTTCTCGGTGGCCTTGGGCTTTGCTGGCCTGTCGCTGATGGGGTTCCAGTTCGTGCCCACGGCGCGCCTACCCTTTGTTTCCGACGTCTTCCCCATGGACACCCTCTATTCGTTCCACCACAAGGTGTCGCTCACGTCTTTGGCGTTGGTGTTGGCCCACCCGGTGATCCTTTTCTTCGGCAACCCCTTTACGCTGCGGCTGCTTAACGTGTTCACCGCCCCGGGGCGGGCGCGGGCCGGGACCATTGCCTTGCTGGCGATGCTCATCCTGGTGCTGACATCGGTGCGCCGTAAACAACTGGAGATCCAATACGAACACTGGCGTGGGATGCATATCGTGTTGACGGTGCTGGCAGCGGTGTTGGCGCTAGTGCATATCTTTGGCGTGCGCTACTACACGGCCAACCCGGCACAGCGGGCGCTGTGGATCGCCATGCCGGCCCTGTGGCTGTTGATGGTCATCTATGTGCGCGGCATCCGCACCCTGATCCTCTTGCGTCGCCCGTATCAGATCGCTGAGGTGCGCGAGGAGCGAGGCGCCTCGTGGACTCTGTCGCTGGCGCCGGTGGGGCATCCCGGCATGCGATTCATGCCCGGGCAGGTGGCCTGGCTCACTGTGCAGCGCCTACCTCTTGGCACGCGCGAGCACCCCTTCTCCTTCTCATCCAGCGCTGAGCGCACCGACCGCATCGAATTCACCATTCGCGAGCTGGGCGACTTTACCTCTACGGTCAAGCATCTGCAGCCGGGGGAATGCCGGCCGGGGCAGTGCGTGTACGTGGATGGCCCCTATGGCATTTTCGATTTCGAGCAAAAGAATGATGCCGGATTTGTCTTTATTGCCGGGGGGATCGGTGCGGCGCCGATCATGAGCATGCTGCGCACCATGGCCGATCAGGGGGACCAGCGCCCGGTGTTGTTCATGTATGGCAATCGTAACTGGCAATCGGTGAGTTTCCGCGAGGAACTGGATGCGCTGCAAAAGCGGCTCAACCTAAAGCTGGTACACGTCTTGGAGGATCCGCCCGAGGGTTGGGAGGGCGAGACGGGGTTCATGAACGCCCAGATGCTCGACCGTTACCTGTCGGTGGATCGCATGGAACGCACGTTTTTCGTGTGCGGTCCTCTGCCCATGATGAAGGCTATGAGTAGGGCACTAGACCAACTGCACGTGCCTCTCTCGCGCATCCACACCGAGCGCTATGAGATGGCTTAGGAGAAGACCAGTATGCAAGATGTGTACGCTCAGCGCATCCTCATTATCACCATCGCGGGCTTGGTGGCGTTCGCCCTGCTGTTCGCTGCTCTGCAGTCGGGGCTGCTCTAGACGGGCAGGGCCAGTTTGCCGACTGGCCCTGCCCCGATGTTCCTACCGCGCCCAGGTCACACAGACCTGGAAAGCCGTGCCCTGGGGATTCTCGATACGCATATA
This sequence comes from uncultured Anaerolineales bacterium, assembly GCA_964416075.1. Taxonomy (GTDB): domain Bacteria; phylum Chloroflexota; class Anaerolineae; order UBA1429; family UBA1429; genus CAYQDH01. The sequence goes on from CAYQDH010000007.1 coordinate 21,497, forward strand.
GTCGTTGCTGTTCTGGATAGCCAGCAAGTACGTCCCCCCTTGCGCTCCGACGTGGTCTGGGAAGAGTGGATGATCTCCCACCTGCAACTGCTTGTCGGTCTGCAGCAATTCCCCCTCCCACCACCAGGCCGTCTTGTTGTCGCTCCACATGTTCAGCACCGCGTTGGTGATGTGCATCCCTGGCTCAGGCGGGGTCAGCTCGAAGGTCTGTCGGATGAGGTGTGTGACACCATCCAGGCCCTCCGGTCTTGCTCCGCTGCGGTTCACGCCGATGATCGTTGCGGGGAACCTGAGTGCCCAGTCCCCTGTGCTCCATGCGGGCCACCAGACCTCCACCGGCGCACGCCACGCGCTACCGGGGACAAAGCCGGGCAGGTTCCATCCTGCAGGAGCGGGGGGCGACGTGATCGGTAGCAGTGCATAGTCGCTGGCAGAATCTCCTGCATAGCCCTCGAAGAGCGAGGGACTGACCCGATAGAGGAGCCCGACGCCGGGCTCCGACTGATAGCACTGTTCGATAGGCTGCGCCGGCGTCTCCGTGGGTGTAGCCGTCGGGGTGGCTGTTGGCGGAACCACATCGTGTTGGGCATAGATATCGGGCAAGTAGAGCTTGAAGAGGTCGGGGCTGGGAGTCGTCGGCGTGATCGGCGGCTCGGGCGTGTCAGTGGGCGTCGCCGTAGGCGTGGGCGGTTTTGGCGTAAAGGTGGGTGTGATCGTAGGGGGTGGCGTGGGTGTGGCGCACTGCTCTACCACCACATCCGAGCAGGCCGACTGGGGCCCCAATTGGTCACTGGTCACCGTCAGGCAATTGCGCAGCACCTGCCCATCGGGTATATGCGACCAGAAACGAACCTCGATATACAGGGTGACGGTCTGACCTGGGTCGACGGATCCGAGCTGCCAGCTTATGGTGCGCTGGCCATCATAGCTCGCCCCGGGCGAGCAATCGTCATCCGGCCAGTCATTGTCGTTCCACGCGCAGACGTCACAGCCCTCAGGACAAACCTCCGGCAAGGTATCTGCCACCGACACGTTGGTCAAGGGCATGGACGAGTTGTTGGTAAAGCTGAGCGTATAGCGCTCCTTGCTTCCGGCGCAGATGGGGTTGTGCCAGGCCGTAGGCGGCCTGACCACCAGCTCCCACTCCGATTGGGCCGCCGGGAAAGCGAACACCGACCTTGCCCCCAAAGGGCTAATTCCAGCGACGCTGAGCATGCCAAGCAGCCACAGCGCCACCGCCACCGGGATCCATTTGTGCTTCATGGGTCATTACCTCCTGGGCCATCACCAAATCCAGATACTTGATAGACGAGCAACCAACGCACACGATACCAGCCAATGAGTAGATTGCGGATAGTGTTGAAAGAATGCGTGCCAAGCTGGCAAGTCCTATTGACAGAATACACCTATCAGATGAATCCTCGGTGAAAAAAAGTTGGGGAGACGGTGACAATTGGTTCATATCCGCGGGCGCCGTTGGCCCAAGCGCGGCGCTTGCGGACAAAAGATCCGCCCCATGGCGGTACTACAGATGGTTGGCGCTAACACATTATGGGCTTGGCCAACAGCATTCGATTGAAATTCTATTCTGATAGGTCAAGCGAATTAAAACGTATTAAACTGTATTAGAACGCGATTTATCGCGTTTTGTCTGCTACGCGTCTGGATCGCGCGGCGGTGGGTGGGGTGTTGGGAGATATCATGCAGGAGAGGGATGGTCCCACAAATGCTGCGGACGGACTCTGTCCGAGGACTCGTATGGCTAGGGTGCAGTATGGATGCGCGCGTGCTGCAAGCCTGTGGCTAAGCGAGGCCACGTACTGCAGTTCATTGTATCCCATGAGGGCGCTCGCGTCATCGGCCTAAAGACGGACACTCGCCATGTTGCCCACCATCGCCAAAGAGCGCTGGGCCAAATATCTCTCTATACGACGCCCCTGCCCCCCGCAACGGCTCATGCCTGCTCGCCCTTGTCCTTATGGCCCTGCGTAGGCTAGTGCACCAGTTCGCCATGATGATGCGGTACGTCCACGGGATCGATCATCGCCGTGTGGGCCTGGCGTCAGGCTGCGGGCTGTCGCGCCAGGAGGCGCATGCGAAAGCGCAGCCAGATGATCTGTCCCTGCTCGTCGCGCAGGAACTCGCCGTAGGCTCCCCGCAGCGGATCGTCTAGGACAACGAACCGGTCCGGCGCGTAAAGGCCGATGCGCATGAGCGGCAGGGCGGGGGGCGGCGGCTGGCCGGACTCGGCGGCCATGGCCTTGTAGATCACCCGGAGCAACAACCCGTCCGGCCCCGGGGAGACCTCACAGGCGATGGCCGCGGCGTCGTAGCGCCCCACGTACGGGGCCAGCTCCTCCGTGGGTGGATGTCGTAGGGCCAATTCATGAATTGGCCCTACGGTGGGGACAGAGACCCCCAGGTACTGCTGCAGCGCGGCGTGGCTTACCTCGTCGCACAGGGCGCGGGCCGTGTCGCTGTTGGCCAGGATGGCGATGGCGAATTGCCGTGCTGGGACCATGCATAGCTCGGCGATCTGGCCGTTGGTGCCGCCGCCGTGGCGGATGATCGTGGCGCCATCCACCCGGGTGACGAACCAGTTCAGGCCGATCATCTCCGGTCCGCTGGCCGCACAGTGGGGCGTTTGCATCAGGGCCAGGGAACCGGGCGTGAGCAGGGGCGTGCCATTCGCTGCACGTCCGTCCCCCATGTGAAAGCGAGCGTAGCGCAAGAGGTCGCCGGCGGGGCAGGCGATGCCCCCCACGGGCGCCAGGGCGCGGGGCATCTCCCAGGGGCGGGCCACCCGCGGCCTGCCATACACCACCTCGTGGCCCACCGCAAAGCGGTGCGTCATCACGTCGCTGGCGTAGAAAAAGGCCGTCTCCAGGCCCATGGGGCCCAGGACGAGCTCTTGCAGGGCGGCCTCGTAGCTCTTGCCCGTGACCACCTCGATGACCCGGCCTGCCAGTATAAAGCCCGAGTTGCTGTAGAACCAGATTGCGCCCAGGGGTGTGACCTGCGGCAGGTTGGCCATGCTGGCCACCATGCGCGCCAGGGCATCGTCGCCCCGGCCACACTCGTGGTAATAGTCCCCCTGCCATCCGCCGGTGTGGCTTAGCACGTGGCGCAGGGTGACGCGCGCGGCCACATCCTCGTCGGCCAGGCGCAGGTTGGGCAGATAGGTGCGCAGGGGGGCATCGAGCGCCAGCACCCCGCGCTCCACGAGCCGAAAGATGGCCGTGGCGGTTAAGGTCTTGGTGATGGAGCCGATCTGAAACAGGGTGTCCGGGGTGACGGGGAGCGGGTTCTCCAGGCTGGTCACACCCAGGCCGGCGATGGCTTGTTGGCCCTGGTGCAGCACCCCCAGGGCCACCCCGGGCACGGCCAGGCGCCCCATGGTGGCCCTGGCCTGCTCGCACAAGTGCTGGAAGCGGGGATCGGCCACTGCATCCCCATGCGCTTTCTCCGTTGCTGTGGCATCGCTGGTCATGGCGATCTCCTTGGCGGCCCTCCTGGGTGATGGCTCGTGGGATGGGTCTCATCGTAACCTGGCTAGTGCGCGGCGTCAATGCCAGCCAGCCGATTGCATTGCCTGCGCGATCTCCATTCCGGATGGCCCAAAGGGAGCGGTCCTGGGCCCACGCCACCCAACGATGGCGGTACCGAGCGCGGATCCCATGGGGCCTCAGGGCTTTGGCATTGTCGCCATCCTGTCATCCTGACCGAAGGGAAGGATCCCCGCGCACTATAGCCAAACCCTGTTGTTTGCGTCCAATCTCACGGGTGCAGCGACTTTGCCAAAGCCCTGATGGGGCCTTGACACTTACACATGTATGTGTATACTGTAGTATGGAGGTGTAACATGCAACAAGCGGAACCGATGGTCCGTGCCCAGTTGCTGATCACGCCGGAGCAGCGGAGGCGCCTGGAGCAGGTCGCCCGGCGCGAGGGTCGCAGCCTGTCCGATGTGGCTCGCCGGGCTATTGACGTTGGACTCGATAAGCTCGAGGGGCATAGTGATGAGGCCCTGCAAGAGCAGCTCGATATCTTGGGTGACCTGCGCCAGATTCGCGAGGAGATGGAGGCTCGCTATGGCGTCTACCAGGGCGACCCCGTAGCTGAGAGTCGCCAGGATCGTGAAGAGCAGACGGAGCGCGTATGGCGGGGCGAATGAGGGCGGTGGTCATCGATGCCAACCTGGCGGTGGCCCTGGTGGTGGCATTACCCTATTCCAAGCGCGCGGCAGCGCTAGTTGAGGAGTGGCAAGGAGATAGTGTACTACTCTACGCGCCACTCCTTTGGGAATACGAGGTCACCACGGCAGTACGCAAGGTCGTGGCAGCGGGGGGACTCTTGGAGGACGGAGCGACCGTTGCTTTGGAGCGAATGCTCAAGATGCGCATCCAGCGCATCCCGCCCGATACAGGCTTGCACCTGGATGCGCTCAAGTGGGCCCAACAGCTGGGGCAGGTGGCGGCCTACGACGCCCAGTATCTGGCTCTCGCCGCGCGCCTGGGCGCCGAATTCTGGACGGCGAACAAGCGCCTGGCCCAAAAGGCGCGCGCCAGCGGGGCGAATTGGGTCTATGGTCTCGACACCGAGACATAGGCTATTTCGCCGAAATGTCCCAAAAGTATTGACATGCCAGGGCTTCTGTGTTATAGTGTCATGCAAGAATAAGCAAACGCGTCGATCAGGAAGAGTATCCTCCAAAGCGAGGGCCAGAGAGCCGGGGCAAGGTGCGAGCCCGGTACCGGCGCTGGGGGAGAATGGGCCTGGGAGCGGCGCGGCCGAACGGCTGGGCCAACGCCCATCCCGCTAGGTCGCGACGGAGTCGCCACCGTTATCAGGGCTGAGGGTATTCGTAGGGCGGGCCTCTGGCCTGCCGCTGCCGTACCTGCAAGAGTGAGGCTGGCTCTCTCCTTTCCCGCTTTCACGGCGGGATTTTTTTGTTTCTGGGGAGCGTCTTAGCCTAATCGGGGTGGTACCGCGGGAGCTTGGGCTCTCGTCCCTTGGGGGACGAGAGCCTTTTTTGTTAGGCTCCTTTCGTCGGCTAACGAAGGTGGCCGACGAAAGGAGCAAGGATCGGCGTTGATCCCCGGTGTGACCGAAAGGGGGTGTGCACGATTACCGATGGAGCGCGCGATGGAGTATGCCTGCTACGATCATGGAACGGATCGACATCCGGCGATGACTAGACAAAGGAGAGATGACCATGGAAACGCACATTAACCTATCGCAGAACGATATGCCCAAGAGGTGGTACAACATCCAGGCGGACCTGCCCCAGCCCCTGCCGCCGGTGCTCCACCCGTTAACCAAGCAGCCGGCGGGCCCCGCCGACCTGGCGCCGCTCTTTCCCATGGGCCTGATCCTGCAAGAGGTGAGCCAGGAGCGCTATATCGACATCCCGCAAGAGGTGCAGGATATCCTAAAGATGTGGAGGCCCACGCCCCTCATCCGCGCTGTGCGCCTGGAAAAGGCCCTGGGCACCCCGGCCAAGATCTTTTACAAGTACGAGGGTGTAAGCCCCGTGGGCAGCCACAAGCCCAACACCGCCGTGGCCCAGGCCTACTATAACAAGATCGAGGGCGTCAACAAGATCTCCACCGAGACGGGCGCGGGGCAGTGGGGCTCGGCGCTGGCCTTTGCTTGTCACTTTTTCGATATCGCCTGCGAGGTGTACATGGTCAAGGTGAGTTATCACCAAAAGCCCTACCGTCGCACGGTGATGCAGCTCTTTGGCGCGAGCGTGTACGCCAGCCCCACGGACCGCACCGACGCGGGGCGCATGATCCTCGCCCGCGACCCCGAGACCCCGGGTTCT
>CAYQDH010000007.1:27368-31630 GCA_964416075.1 uncultured Anaerolineales bacterium
CAGCGAGGCGGTGGAGGTGGCGCTGAAGAACGACGACGTCCACTATTCGCTCGGCAGCGTGCTCAACCATGTCCTGCTGCACCAGACGGTCATCGGCGAAGAGACCCTCATGCAACTGGACAAGGCGGGCGAGCAGGCCGACGTAGTCATCGGCTGCGTGGGCGGCGGGTCCAACTTTGGCGGCATCGCCTTGCCCTTTGTGCGGCAAAACCTGAAAGAGGGGGGCAAGACGCGCATCGTGGCCGTGGAGCCGACGGCCTGCCCCACCATGACCCGCGGTCTCTATGCCTACGACTATGGCGACACCGCCGGCATGGCTCCCATCGTCAAGATGGAAACGCTCGGCCATGACTTTGTGCCGCCCGGGATTCATGCCGGGGGCCTGCGCTACCATGGCATGGCGCCCATCCTATCGGCCTTGCACCAGCAAGGGATCATCGACGCGGTGGCTTATGACCAGTTGCCGGTCTTCGAGGCCGCGGCGCAGTTTGCTCACAGCGAGGGGATCATCGTGGCGCCCGAGTCGGCCCACGCCGTCCGCGCGGTCATCGATGAGGCCCTGGATGCCAAGGCCAAGGGCGACGACCGCACCATCGTCTTCAATCTGAGCGGGCATGGGTTCCTGGATCTGGGCTCCTACGAATCATACCTGGCGGGCAAGTTGCAGAACTATGCGCACCCACAGGAAAAGATAGATGAGGCCTTGCGCAGCCTACCGCAGGTGCCCTGACCGCCTGCTATAGTAGTTGGTTCCCGAATTAACACCGATGAACACAGATTACAGAGGATGAACACAGATAAGAAGGAGAGAATACTATTATTCCCGTCGGTGTTCATCCCGTTCCCATCTGTGTTCATCGGCGTAGAATTTCTCTGTTCCTCCCGGTAGAAGAGAGGAGTGCTGATGTCGAGAGTTCTGGTGACCGAGGCGTTGAGCCCGGAGGGGCTGGCTGTGCTATCGGGTTACTGCCAGGTGGATGTGCGGCTCAAGCCGACACCCGCCGAGCTGATCGCTCTCTTGCCCGGCTATGACGCGCTCATCGTGCGCAGCGCCACCCAGGTGACGGCCGAGGTGCTGGCGGCGGGGACGCGGCTGCAGGTGGTAGGTCGCGCGGGTACGGGGGTGGACAATATCGACGTGGATGCAGCCACCCGCCGAGGCATCGTGGTGGTGAACGCGCCCACCTCCAACACCATCGCCGTGGCCGAGCATACCATGGCTCTGATGTTGGCGCTGGCGCGGCACATTTGCGCTGCCAACAGTGGTCTGCACGAGGGTCGCTGGGAAAAGCAGCGCTTGATGGGCACCGAGCTACGCGGCAAGACGTTGGGGCTGGTGGGCCTGGGTCGCGTGGGCCAGGCTGTGGCGGCGCGCGCCAGGGCCATGGAGATGCGCGTGGTGGCCTACGATCCGTTCATGTCGCCCGAGCGCGCCGGGCAGATGAATGTAGAGCTCGCGAGCATGGAGGCGCTGTTGGCCCAGGCCGACTATGTCTCGCTCCATGCCCCCGCCACCGAGAGCACGCGGGGGATGATCGGGCGCCGAGAGCTGGCCATGATGAAAAAGGGCGCTCGTCTGGTCAATTGCGCCCGTGGAGAGCTGGTGGTTGAGGAGGATCTGCTCGGGGCGCTGGCCGACGGCCACCTGGCCGGCGCGGCCCTGGATGTCTTTGAGAACGAACCCCAGATCGACGCCAAGCTAACATGCTGCCCGCAGCTTCTGCTCACGCCCCATCTGGGCGCTTCCACCGAAGAGGCCCAGAGCGGGGCCGCGCGCCAAGTGGTGGAGGAGGTGCTGGCCGTTTTGCAGGCCCGTGCGCCTCGCTACCCGGTGAATGTGCTGGCCCTCTCGCCCGAGGAGTCGGCTTTTCTGGCGCCTTATCTCGACCTGGCCAACAGGCTGGGCCGCTTTTGCGCCCAGTTCGCGCTGCAGCACCTCTCGCGCGTGGAGCTGACCTACGCGGGGGATATCGCGGATCACGATACGGCCATGGTCACCTCTGCGGCGCTGGTGGGGCTCCTCTCCGAGAGCAGCGAGGAACACGTGAACGTCGTCAATGTGCGACTGGTGGCCCAAGATCGCGGGCTGGTGGTCAACGAGATGCGCACCAGCGAAACCCAGGACCTCGCAGGCCTGGTCACGCTGGAAGTGCGAAACTCGACTGGCGGGCGCATCTTGGGAGGCTCGATCATCCGTGGCCGGCCGCATGTGGTGCGCATCGACGACTATTCCTGGTTCGACTTTACGGCCGAGGGCCTGCTCCTGGTCAGCGAGCACGTCGAAGCGCCCGGCATCATCGGGCAGATGGGCACCTTGCTTGGTGAGGCGGGGATCAACATCTCGTTCGTCCAGGTAGGCCGCCAGGCTCGCGGGGGGCGTGGCCTGATGGTCACAGGCATCGATGATGCCGTCCCTCCCGATGTCTTGGACCGCGTGCTGGCGTTACCCAGCACGCGAGCGGCGCGCGTCGTCCGCCTCTAGCGCGACAGGGCATATGGACACCGATGATGCTTTACACAGGATTACCAGGATTATCAGCATTAGAGACTGCCAAAAGATCTGTCCCTTCTCCCAATCCTGGTAATCCTGTAAATCCTGTCCAAACCTCTTGACGCCTTGGCGTTAGGTTCGCTTGGGCTCGTATACCCCGGGCGGATCGCTCGGTAACGGAGGGAGGCCCTGGCGGAGAGTCCAGGCCTCCCGCGCTTCGGCCACCACAAAGAGCGACCCCGTAACCAGCACCAGGTCTCCTTCGTCAGCCTGCTCCAAGGCTCGAGATAGGGCATCGGCCACGGTGTCGCTTGGCGTGGCCTCGCGGCCCATCTCTTGCACGATGGTCACCAAATCCGCCACTGGCGTGGCTTTGGCGTGCTGGGAGCGCGTCACAAAGAGTTGGTCCGCCGCCTTCAGGATGGTCGGCAGCAAATCCCGCGGGTTGTGCGTAGTGCCCGCGCCAAAGATGACCAGCAGCCGGCGATAGTGCAGGTAGACGGGGAGCGCTTCCATGAGTTTTTCGATGGAGTAGATGTTGTGGGCGCCATCGACCACCACAAAGGGACGCCGCCCCAACACCTCCAGGCGACCCGGCCAGGCCACCGCACCCAATCCACGATGCACGGCCTGTGGGTGTATGCGAACGCCGCGCTCACGCAGCGCTGTAATCGCCGCGATCGCGGTGCTGGCATTCTCCATCTGGTGTGCGCCCAGGAGGGGCAGACGCAAGGAGGGGTAATCGGGCTTGGCCTCCTTGCCGGGGCGGTAGACGTCGAACCGCTGTCCCGACAGGTGGGTCTCCACGAAGCGCCAGCGCCAGTCCTGGCCTACAACCACCAGGGGGGCTCCTCGCTCGGCCGCCGCCTGGCGCACCACTTGCATGGCCGCCGGCTGTTGTGGCGCGCTGATCACGGGGATGCCCGACTTGATGATACCCGCTTTCTCGCCGGCGATGGCCTCTAGCGTCTCACCCAACACCTTCATGTGGTCCATGCTGATCGAGGTGATCACCGAGACCTCGGGCAGGAGCACGTTGGTGGCGTCGAGGCGCCCGCCCATGCCCACCTCGAACACGCCCCAGTCGATCTCTTCTTCGGCAAAGTAGATCATGGCCAGCGTAGTGATGATCTCGAACACCGTCACATCGGGATTGGCATCCATCGCAGGCAGCATCTGTTCCACCAGGCGAGCCACCGTTTCCTCCGGGATAGGCTGACCCCGCAGCTGGATGCGCTCGCGAAAGGTGTGCAGGTGGGGTGATGTGTACATCCCTGTACGATACCCGGCCGCCCGCAGGATCGACTCGACCATGGCCGTGGTGGAGCCTTTGCCCTTGGTACCGGCGATATGCACGGAGCGGTATGCGCGCTCTGGGTGGCCGAAATTGGCCAAAAAGCTCTCCATGCGCGACAACCGCCAGACTCGCTCGGGGTAGGGGGGCTGGTCGGTCCGCTCATAGTCCGTGCGCTGAAAGATGGCTCGCAAGGCGGCTTCATAGGTGAGCATCGTGGTCTCCGTGTTAGAAAGATGCTGCCCAGATTGTAGCGCACCCCGTGCAAGACGCAAGTTGCCGGTTTGGTCCCTGCGACTGGCCCATGGCGCATCCAACCGCCCTAAAGCCTTGTTCATTTAGAGTCGCCCATGGCGCGGGGCGCCATGGGGGCCGGAAGAACGAGGCTCGCCGCTGGCCAAATCCGTCATCCTGAGTCCCCCATGGCGCGGGGCGCCAACGGGGCCGGAAGAACAAGCCATCACCGCATCCGTCATC
>CAYQDH010000008.1:0-7822 GCA_964416075.1 uncultured Anaerolineales bacterium
ATAACTGGTTTACGGAAGGGTTCGATACGCCGGATTTGAGGGAAACGAAGGCACTGCTGGAGGAGCTGAGATAACCGCGAATGAAGAGGATGACGCGAATGGTGACGTGCTATTCTGCGGTGCGTGCTTATTGGCGAAATCCCCCCGGTCGCGATCATCTCCTCGGATGAAAGGAAATCACAGAGATTGCGCAGATTGTGGTATGCTATGCGCTGGCAGGCCCGGATTCGCGAAATCCTCCCCATTCGCGGTTATATCGCACGTGAGCCAAGAAAAGGACAACCATGACGCACAGACTGCAGATTAGCCCCCACCCCGATTTCACCCGCCTGGAAAGGGTCTTACGGCGGCAGGGTACCCCCGACCGCGTGCCCTTTTTCGAGTTGTACTCTAACATCGAGGATGAGGTGTTGGATGCCCTCGACATCACCGTCCCCAACCCCGGCGGCGAGGACTATCGCCTGAGGAAGCACATCGCCTATATGTACAACCTGGGCTACGACTATGTCAACGCCGGGGCCAGGAATTTCGGCTTTCCCCAGGCCGACCAACCCACCGCCATGACCGCCCAGGGTGAGCGTTCCTACTTGATGGCTTCCACGCACTGGATCGCCAATCGCCAGGATTTCGAGAATTACCCTTGGCCTAATGTGGCGGACGCGGATGGCTCCCCCTTGGAGGGGGTGGCCAAGCTCCTCCCCGAGGGGATGAAAGTCATCGCCGGGTCGGCGGGAGTGCTGGAGAACGTGATGTGGCTGTTGGGGTATGAGGGGATCAGCTACCTGCTGGCCGACGACGAGCCGCTGGTGCGCGACATGTTCGACGCCGTGGGCTCGCGCATCGCCGCCTTTGTCGATCTGCAGGCCTCCTATGATTCGGTGGGCGCGATGGTCATGGGCGGGGATATGGGCTTCAAAACGCAGACCCTGGTCTCGCCGTCCGTCTTGCGCGAGTATGTGTTTCCCTGGCACAGGAAGATCGTCGAGGCCGCGCACCGCCACGGCAAGCCGATCATCCTGCATTCGTGCGGGAACCTGAGCGAAGTGATGGAGGATATCATCGCTTGCGGATGGGACGCCAAGCATTCCTTCGAAGACCAGATCGAGCCGGTGTGGGAGGCCAAGCGCCGCTATGGCGAGGGCATCAGCGTCCTGGGCGGCCTGGACATGGACAAGATAACCCGCATGTCCGAGGAGGAGGTTCGGCAGCAGACACGCGTACTGATCGAGAAATGCGCGCCTGGCGGGGGGTGGGCACTGGGAACTGGCAACACCGTGGCCAACTATATTCCCGTCGGTAACTTTTTGGCTATGCTCGAGGAAGGGTGGCGCGTGGGGCGGTACTAGAGGTTTCCACTAGAGTCAGAGGAGGTGCTTCGCTGCGCTACCCGTGACATTTGCCAGAGTCGGCAATTTGGGCAAATTGCCGTACAGGGATGTCATTCGGCCCCAGATGGCACACCCGCGCCATAGGGTGCTACCCATGTCATGGGCCGCAAGTTAGGAAAAACTTGCGCTACAGGACTGTCATCCAATCCCAGATGGCGCTCCCGCCGTGGAAACTCGGGATGACGGATGCGGTGAAGGCTTGTTCTTCCGGCCCAATTGGCGCGCAGCGCCATGGGTTACTCAGCATGACATAATCGAAAGCGGGGCGAAGAGTTGATTGCGGACATGGTGTGGATGTGGTAAAATGGATATGTCCGCATCCTATAGCCACACTTCACAATACGTCCTCCCATTGTAGCCGCTGTCGAATCATTAACTATAGAGTCGTCATAGGGAAAGGGCATCTACACTATCTCCTCTCCATGCCCTGGTGTCCTCTAGTGTTTTATCCACATAAAGGGGGAAACAGAGATGTCTCTGACGTTCCGTGGTCCCGAAAAGGTGCCGGTGGCGTTTCGCGTCAACGGTCGAGAGGTCCAAGTGTGGGTGGAGCCACGACGCACGCTCCTGTCGGTGTTGCGAGAAGAGTTGGACCTGACGGGCGCCAAGCTGGGTTGCGGGCAGGGCACCTGTGGGGCCTGCACAGTCATCCTGGACGGGGAGACCGTCTATGGTTGTATGACCCTGGCCATCGACTGCCAGGGTCGAGAGGTGCGCACGGTGGAGGGGCTGGCGCAGGGCGAAGTGCTGCACCCGGTGCAGGCCGCCTTTATCGAGCATGATGGCTACCAGTGTGGGTTCTGCACACCGGGCCAGGTGATGAGCGCGGTGGCCCTCCTGGAAGCGATCCCACAACCTACAGCAGAGGATGTCCGCCGCGAGATGGCGGGCAACCTCTGTCGCTGCGGCGCCTACGTCAACATCCTCAGCGCTGTGCTGGCAGCCAGCCAATCGGCGCCTCGCGATAGCGGGAAGGAGGGCTGAGCGATGCCGACCATCAAAAAGACCAAGGTCGAGTTCGAAGGACGCATCGAAGAGCGCGAAGTCATTGTCGAAGACGAGCAAGGGGTGCAGCCCTGGGGCGCCGATGCCAAGCTGCGCGTGGTGGGCCAAGCGATGCCCCGCGTGGATGGTGTGGCCCGCGTGACGGGGCAAGCACACTATACCCACGACATGCAGTGGCCCGGCATGTTGGTGGGGCGTTTTCTACGCTCGTCCCATCCCCACGCGCGCCTGCTGAGCATCGATAGCACGCGCGCCGCGGCCATGCCCGGCGTGTGGCTGGTGTGGCACCGCGATCAGCCGCCGCCCGTGGCCCGCATGGGCGGCCGCGATCTCTTTCCCACAGAGTTGGTGTACGAGGGCGACGAGGTGGCTTTCGTGGTGGCGGATGACGAGCGCATCGCCGAGGATGCGCTGGCGGCCATCCAGGTGGACTATGAGACGCTGCCCTTTGTGCACGATTTGTCCGCCGCCATGGCCGATGGGGCGGCGCCGGCACTGCAAGACATGGGCGGTAACCTCATCGACCCCAAGGGCGACATCTACGAACGCGGCAGCGTGCAGCAGGGCCTGCAAGATGCCGAGGTAACCGTCGAGCTGACCTTTACCACGCCGCCGGCGGCGCATTGCTGCCTGGAGACCCATGGCAGCGTCTGTCGCTGGGAGGGTGACCAGGTGACGGCCTGGCATTCGACCCAGGGCATCTTTGCCTCGCGCCGTGGCCTGGCCGAGGCCCTGGATCTGCCCATGGATAAGGTGCGGGTGATCTGCGAGTATGTGGGGGGCGGGTTCGGGAGCAAGACCAGCGCGGAGAATTATACCCTGCTCGCCGCCCTCGCCGCGCGCGAGACACAGCGACCGGTGAAGGCTGTGCTGGATCGTCACGAAGAGCACCTGGTGGCCGGTTACCGGCCCAACAGCCGGCAGCGGGTACGTCTGGGCGCGCAACGGGACGGCGAGCTGACCCTGATCGAGCAAGAGGCCTGGGGGGTGACAGGCGCTTATGGCGATAGCGGTTCCATCATCGGCGGCCCGGCCAAGGACCTTTATAGTTGCCCCAACGTGCGCACCGTCACCTGGGCCTATCGCGCCAACACCGATAACAGCCGCGCTTTCCGCGCCCCGGGCTATGTGGAGGGGACCTTTGCCTTGGAGGGCGCCATGGATGCCCTGGCAGCCAAGCTGGGCATGGACCCGCTTCAGTTGCGCCTGAAGAACTATGCCGAAAAGAGCCCCTCACGGGGAAGCCCCTACACGTCCAAAGGATTGCGACAGGCCTACCAGATGGGCGCGGAGCGGATCGGGTGGGAGACCCGCGAAGAGCGGCGCGCCGCACCCAGCGCGCGCCCGGGACCTTGGCGGAGGGGTTGGGGCATGGCCAGCCAGCTGTGGGGCGGCGGCGGGGGACCCCCGGCCAAGGCAGTGGTCAAGCTGCTGCCCGATGGCACCGCCGAGGTCGCGGTGGGGGTGCAGGACTTGGGCACGGGAACCAAGACGATCCTGGCCCAGGTGGCTGCTGAAGAGCTCGGCCTGCCGATGGAGAATGTGCGCATCGTGGTGGGGGATACGTTGGCCACACCCTACGGCCCGACCAGCGGTGGGAGCGTAACCCTGGCTTCCACGACGCCAGCCGTGCGCGCAGCCGCACGCGACGCCCTCCACCAGCTCCTGGGGCTGGCGCCCTATATGCTCAACCTGCCTGCCGTGACGGCGGACGATTTCAGGGTTGAGAACGGCAAGGTGGTCTTTGGCCACGATCCCACCCGCTGGCTGCCTTTCCACGAAGTGGCGGCCAAGATGGGCAACTATATGATCGTAGGTCACGGCGCGCGGGGCCCCAACCCCGACGGCAAGGCCATCAATACCTTTGGGGCGCATTTCTGCGAGGTAGAGGTCAACGTGGAGACCGGCGAGGTGCGTGTGAACAAGGTGGTGGCCGCGCACGAGTTCGGCCGAGTGGTGAACCCCCTCACGGCCACCAGCCAGGTCAACGGTGGGGTGATCATGGCCCTGGGATATGGAATGACCGAAGAACGGGTCTTCGATGCCCGCACAGGCCTGCAGCTGACGTCCAACCTGGAACACTACCGGCTGCCGACGATGGGCGACGTGCCCCATATCGAAGTGATTTTTGTCGACGAGGCGGACCCCGAGGCCAATAGCGTGGGGAGCAAGGGCTTGGGCGAGCCGCCGATCATCCCCCTCGCCGCCGCGGTGGCCAACGCCGTGGCCGATGCCATCGGCGTGCGGGTGGCTGATCTACCCATCACGCCCGATCGCGTGTTGAGCGCACTGCGCGCTGAAAAGGAGGCGGCACAGTGAGCATGCAACCCTTTGCTCATGCGGATGCCTCGACGGTGCAAGAGGCCGTCGAGGTGCTGGACGAGACGTGTAGACCCCTGGCGGGCGGCACCGACCTGGTGGCCATGATGAAAGAGGGCCTCAGCTCACCGGAAAAGCTGGTAAACCTGAAGACCATCCCGGGCTTGGCCCAGATGATGACCGGGCGGAACGGCCTGCGGATCGGGGCGACGGTGACGCTGGGGCACATTGCGGCGCACCTGTCGATGACCGGGTTGCCGGTTCTGCAACAGGCCATCGTGCAGTCGGCCTCGCCGCAGCTGCGCCACATGGCCACGCTTGGGGGAAACTTGGCCCAACGGCCGCGCTGTTGGTACTATCGCAACCCCTTGACCGAGTGCTGGCGCAAAGGCGGGCCGATGTGCTATGCCTTTCGGGGGGAGAACCGGGAGCACGTGATCCTGGGAGGGGGGCCGTGTTATGCGGTGCACCCCTCCGACCCCGCGGTGGCCCTGCTGGCGCTGGATGCGGTCGTGACGGTGGTGGGGCCAGGGACCACGCGCAGCGTGCCGCTCGGCGAATTCTACCGGGCGCCGAGCCGCCAGGACCGCCTGGGCATAGCGTTGGCCCCCAACGAGCTCATCACCGAGATCACCATCCCCAGCCCGGCTCCCGGGTCGCGAGGCGCCTACGTCAAAGTGGCCAGGCGAGCGGCATGGGATTTCGCCCTGGCCAGCGCCGCCGTGCAGGTGGTGCTCACCGACGGCGTGGTGCAGCAGGCGAGGGTGGCCTTGGGAGGGGTGGCGACCATCCCGTGGCGTGCGCTCGAGGCGGAACAAGCGCTGGTGGGCCAGCAGCTCACCGCGGAGGTGATCGACTCTGCGGCGCGGGCCGCCACCGCGGGGGCCAAGCCCCTGGCGCAGAACGGCTACAAGGTGGACCTGGTTCAGGGCGTGGTGCGCCAGGCGCTGCAGGCGGTGGCGGCGCCATAGCTAGTATCTTCTCCTGGCCCCAAGCCGACCTGCAAGTAGCTCGCGACGTGGATGTGCCGGGCAACTCGGCGATCAGGATGGTCTTCAAAAAGAGGGAGAACGCCCTTACGAATGAGTAATGTCTGAGCATCGTCTTCTTTATATAACCCATGCGCGAAATGTGGTTCGTAACACAGGAGGTTTGACAATGAGCGAGGTACTGAAGATCTGCTACGACAGGGTTCTTCCTCAGGACATGCATCGTCCCCAGAGTTCGATGCCCTCCCCGGATAGGCCAGGTGTGCGCCGTGCGATCGTCGAGTTTCGCAAGCTATGGATCAATGGCTCGACGCTCAGGGTGCGCTTTTTAGAGGGCACGCCCGCCCAGCAGGCTATCGCCAAGAAGGAGGCCCTCTGGTGGACAGAGCACGCCAACTTGAGGTTCGAGTTCACCGATGCACCCGATGCCGAGATTCGCATCACCTTTGACCCCAACGATGGGGCCTGGTCTTGGGTAGGCACCGATGCCCGCAAGATTCCTTTCAACCAGCCTACCATGAACCTGGGATTCCTGGATGGCGGCACGGCCGCACATGAGTTCGGTCATGCCATCGGAATGGGTCATGAGCACCAAAACCCCTTGGGAGGGATCGAGTGGAACGAAGATGTGGTCATCAAGGCCTTGAAGGGTCCCCCCAACAGCTGGACGGAGGATCAGATCAGGTTCAACGTCATCAACAAGTACACCATGGACCAGATCCGAGGCACCCAGTTTGACCCGGAATCGATCATGCTCTACTTTTTCCCCGGTAGCTGGGTGAAGAGCGGCGTCGGTACGCGGGCGAACGAGGTCTTGTCCAACCTGGACAAGGCGTTTATCGCCAGTCGAGAGGCCTATCCCGGCCGAGGGGCGCCGAACGCGGTCCAGTTGCGCGTCAATGCCAGGTCTACGAAAGCCGAGATCGGCAAGGCGAACGAGGAGGATCTGTACGAGTTCACGGCCAAGGCAGAGGGTCGCTATGCCATGAGCACGAGCGGCCAGACCGATCTCGTCATGAAGCTGTTTGGTCCCGACTCGATGACCAACCTCATCGCCGAGGATGACGATGGCGGCGTGGGCCTCAATCCCAGGATCGTCCAACTGCTGGGCCCGGGCAATTACTATATCCAAGTACGTCACTATAACCCGAGCTCCGGCACCGGTCCCTACAAGATTCGCGTGACTGGCTGATCGGCGAGTCTCGCTCTAGCCACCAGAGCCAAGAGCACAGCGCACGGCAGGGTTGCTCCCTGTCGTGCGCTGTCTTATAATGCCCTGGTGGTCAGTAATGAGTGAGCAGTCATCAGTGGGCAGTCACAAGCGATATACCGCAGTCGGTGTAGCTCTGAGAACGGACTACCGAAAACTAGGACGAGGAGCCGAAATGGACAAGATCCAGCTGGCTATTGTGGGATGTGGGGGGATGGGCGGTCGCCACCTGCGCGGCGTACAAGAGCTGTATGGCAGCTCGATGTGTAACATCGAGTTGGTGGCGTGCTGCGACCTGCGCCGCGACAACGCCGAGTATCTGGCGGGCGAGGCCGAAAAGCGCTTGGGCAAGCGTCCGCGTGTTTTCACCGATTTGGAGACGATGACTCGCGAGATGCCCGAGGTGCAGGCGGTGGATATCACCACCAGCTCGGGCTCGCACCATGTCGTGGCCAGCGAGGCCCTGCAATTGGGATTGCATGTCCTCGTGGAAAAGCCCCTGGCGGTTACGGTACGCGGCTGCAATCGAGTCATTCAAGAACACGCCAAGCACCCCAACCAGGTACTCAGCGTGGCCGAGCAATTCCGGCGCGACCCCATCTGCCGGTTGATGAGAGCACTCCTCGGCGCCGGTGTGATAGGGCAGCCCTACGCCTTTTTCAGCATCGGGGCGAGTGGCGGCAACAAGATCATCATCTTCCCCTGGCGCCACGACAAGAACATCGGCGGTATCCTCACCGATGCCGGGGTGCACACCGTCGACCTGATGCAATACTGGATGGGCCCCATCCGCGAGATCTATGCTCGCACGCGCGTGTGCGAGCCGATCCGTTACAAGAGCACGTCAACGTCCGACGTATCTCCTTTCTACGAGCATTGGGTGCCCGAGATTCCCGAACAGATGCAAGCCA